>CAKVCJ010000131.1 GCA_934725655.1 uncultured Brachyspira sp. | reverse complement strand
ATAATGAACAGAAAAAGCGGAAAGTATGAGTATATTTCAAATTATATTATTAGAATTTTGAATGAAGATAGTAAATTTAATAATGTAATAAAATGGGACAGAGTTGACGGAATTGATTATGATATTTCAAAGATTTCTAATTTAACATTTGGAGAAGAAAGAGCAAATCAAGCTCCGAGCAATGCTTATGATTTAGGAGATGATAATGATTTAGTAAATAATAATAAACATAAAGATATTAATGAATTTTTTAATTATGTGCTTAATCAAATAAAATCAAAAACAAATAACCGTATATGTTTTGTTATAGATTATTCTGATTATATATTCGCTGCTAATGCCTCTTTATCTGAAAATGAAAGAAATTGGCTATCTATAATAGGAAAGGCGTTAAGAGAATCTATGAATTACGATATGCTTGATAATGATTTTAAAGAGCAAAAAAAGTCCATAATCATAATTACAAATAAACTCTCAGCAATACCTTCATCATATTATTTAAATAATCCAGATGTAAGCTGCATTAATATACCTACCCCTTCAAGACCTGAAAGAGAAAATTTTATCTTAAATAATGAAAGTTTAATAAATTTAGATCCGCCGTTAGATGAAAACAGAAGAAATGATTTTATAGATTCTTTGGAAGGGTTTAAACTTAAAGATATAGCACAAATAATGAAACTTTCAATGCAGTTAGACACAAAACTCAGTGCTGACAAAATAATTAATTTATACAAATACGGCGAGGAAAAAAGTCCTTGGGAAGATTTAAGTAAAAGTAAATTAGATGATATAGAAAAAAAATTAGCTTTAAGAGTAAAAGGACAAGATGAGGCAATAGAAAAAGTAAAAGATGTAATAATAAGAGCATTTACAGGCTTTTCCGGCATACAGCATTCAACAAAACAAAAAAAGCCAAAAGGAGTATTATTTTTTGTAGGGCCTACTGGTGTTGGTAAAACAGAATTAGCAAAATCTTTAGCAGAGTTTTTGTTTGGAGATGAAACCGCTTGCATAAGATTTGATATGTCAGAGTTTAATCATGAACATAGCGATCAAAGACTTGTGGGAGCTCCTCCTGGATATGTAGGTTATGAGGAAGGCGGACAGCTCACTAATGCTATAAAAGAAAAGCCTTTCTCTGTACTTTTATTTGATGAAATAGAAAAAGCACATGGAAAAATACTCGATAAATTTTTACAGATACTTGAAGACGGAAGATTAACTGACGGTAAAGGCGAAACAGTATCTTTTTCAGAATCTGTTATAATATTTACTTCAAATATAGGTTCAAGTGAAATAGATTACACCGCCGATAAAAAACAAATATCTCAGCAGTTTTTAGAACATGTAAAAAAACATTTTATTGAAGAATTAAAAAGACCAGAGCTTTTAAATAGAGTTGGAGATAATATTGTTCCTTTTAATTTTATAGATAGTACTGATTTTCTTAATAATATAGCAAGAAGTAAATTCGAATCTATAACAACTTTTATAAAAGAAAAATATAAAGCTCAAATTAAATTTGAAAATGAGGATAGCTCATATTTAGCAATATCTAATGCAGTTGAGATAAAGAACGGCGGACGCGGAGTTTTGAATGTACTTGAAAGTAAAATAATTAACCCGCTTTCAAATTTTGTATTTGAAAATATAAATTCTCTACATGGAAGAACAATAAAAATAGTTCAGCTCAATCCTAAAAAAGCAGATTTTTATTTTAAATTAGAATAAATTATGTTATTGAATATTAACAGCATAAGAGAATGCACCGAATCTGAAGGCATAGGAAAAAGATTTGCTATATGGACTCAAGGCTGCATGAAGCGATGCAGAAATTGCTGTAATACTCATATGCAGCCTATTATAAAAAAGCATATAGTAAATTGCGATGATATTATAGAGCAAATACAATACAGTAAAACAAATTATAATATAGAAGGAATTACTTTGCTTGGAGGAGAACCTATACTGCAGTCTAAGGGATTATCATATATAGCAAAATGGTGCAGAGAAAATAATTTATCTGTAATACTTTTCAGCGGATATACATTAGAAGAAATTAATACTTCAAACTTTGATGGGGCTTTAGAATTATTGAAATATACTGATGTTCTGATAGACGGAGAATATATAGATGAACTTTATAATGAAGAGAGGGGATTTATAGGCTCAAGCAATCAGAAACTATATTTTTTAAGTGATTTTTATACTCAGAAGGATTTTGACAATTATAAAGGATATGTTTCTGTTGAAGTTATAATAGATAAAAACACAATAAAGATTAACGGCTGGCCTTCTTAAATAGATTAATATACATCTTTACAAAATATATAGTTTTTGTATAATGATTACTTAAATCAATTGTATAAAAGCAGTAAATATGATAGTAAATGAATTAGTATCTATATTAGTTCCTGTATATAATATAGAAAAAAGCATAGAAAAAAATATTAATATACTTATAGAAAAAGTTTCTCCGTTTTTAATGAATTTTGAGATAATCATTTCTGATGACGGCAGCAGCGACAACTCAAAAGAAGAAATAAAAAAAATATGTTTAAACTTTAAAAATAAAAATTCAAATCTAAAAAACATAATAGGAGTTTATGCTAAAGAAAATCAAGGCAAGGGGCATGCATTAAAAAGAGCCTGCGAAGTTTCTAATGGCAAATATATAATATTTTGCGACGGCGATATGGAAATAGACCCTTCGCAATTAGAAAACTTTTTTAATATTATGCAAAAAGAAAATGCTGATGTTGTTATAGGCTCTAAGAGGCATAAAGATTCTATTGTTAATTATTCTAATGTACGAAAACTAATTTCTTTTATTTATTTTATGTTTGTAAAGATATTTTTTCATCTTCCAATACAAGATACTCAAACAGGATTAAAACTTTTTAAAAGAGATGCCATCATAAATATTTTCCCAAGAATACTTGTAAAGGCGTTTGCCTATGATTTGGAAGTATTAGTTGCTTGCAATTCTAATAACAAAAGAATAGTTTCTGCTCCTGTAATAGTTAATCCAAATAGACATTTTGGTTTTATTAGGTTTGCTGTTTTGTGGAGAACATTTATTGATACTTTAGCAATATTTTATAGACTCAATATTGTTCATTTTTATGATGATTTATTTTCTGAATTAAAAGAAAAACCATTGGTAAGCATTATTATACCATTAAAAAAAATTAATGATTATATAAAAGAAGAGACAGAATATTTACTCGAACAAATATATACAAACTTTGAAGTGATAATACTTCCCGATAAATATACAAACGAAGAAATTGATATAGAACTTTTTAAAGATGAAAGAATAAAAATAGTTGAAACAGGCGAACTTCCTCCTGCAATAAAAAGAGCTATAGGAGTAAAAAATTCTAAAGGAAGTATATTAGCATTTTTAGATGATGATACATATCCAGAAAAAGATTGGCTTTTGAATGCATTAAGGGCTATAGAAAGCACAAAAATCTCTGCTCTCGGAGGCCCTGCTGTTAATACTCCTAAAGACAATTTCTCAAAACAAATCAGCGGCCTTATTTATAGTTCAACACTTATGAGCGGAAAACATAAAGCAAGATATATACCAGATAAAGTTCAATATGTTAATGATTATCCAAGCTGTAATTTTATAATCACAAGAGAGCTTTATGATAGAGCAGGCGGTTTTGACAGTGAATATTGGCCTGGTGAAGATACTATTCTTTGTAATAACATTATGAAACAAAAAGAAAAGATATTATATACACCTGAAGCATTAGTTTATCATCATAGAAGAGATTTATTTTTTGGGCATTTCAAACAGTTAAAAGGTTATGCATGGCATAGAGGATATTTTGTAAAAAGATTTGGAGGAAACTCATTAGCTTTATCATACTTTATCCCATCAATGTTTTTGATTTATACTATTTTTTTGCCAATTGCATTATATTTTAATCTGCCGCAAGTTTTAAATAATTTAATACCGTCAATTAATAAAAATATTTTCTTATCATTACTGCTGTTTCCGCATAGTTTTTATGCATTATGTTTGCTTGGAAGCTGGGTGAGCACTCTTTCTCTTATTAAGGGTTTTTGCAAAGCAATAGGAATATTTTTATCGCATCTTACTTACGGACTTTTCTTTATAAAAGGTTTTATACATGGCTTTATTAGTAAAAAATAACTCCTATCACAGCTGCCACTAATATTATAACTATAATAGGTACTTTCTTTCCAGCTATTTTTATTCTTTTCAAGAAAATAGATAAAGCAAATATAAATAATCCTATAGGGCTTATATAATTAAAAATATTTTTTATAAAAGATATATTATTAAGTATAGAGGAGTCAGTTAATTTTACAAAAAAAGCATCTTTAGTGAAAGTTACAACCGCAGAAGCTATTAAAGCAACAGCACATACTCTCAAAGCATTCATTATACTATTAAACTGTTCATTATTTTTTAAAGTATAAAAAAACTTAGAAACAATCATGCATATTATAAAAGCAGGCAAAAATATACCAAAAGTAGCAACAGAAGAGCCTAACACCCCCGCAACTTTATATCCAACAAAAGTAGCCGCATTAATAGCTATAGGCCCAGGAGTAATTTGAGATATAGCAACAAGATTAGAAAACTCACTTGCCGTAATCCATCCATATCCCTCCAATATTCCTAATAATAATGCTATAATAGCATATCCTCCGCCATAAGTAAAAATACCGAGTTTTGCAAATATTAAAAACAATCTGAAATATATCATAATATATATTAATTCCTAATAAATTTTTTGTTAATTAAATAATAAACCCATCCTATAAAAGCTGAAAGAAGAAGAGTATATATCACATTAAAATTCAAAAATACAACTAAAATAAAACTTAAAATAAAAAGTACAGCAGTGAATTTATTTTTTAAAACGCTCTTTCCCATATCATAAGCAGAGAGAAGTATCATAGCCGCTATAGCTCCTTTAATACCCAAAAAAGCTTTATTTATATATTCCACATTCTGTATTTTTTGAAATATAGGTGCTATTATAAGTATAATAACAAAAGAAGGCGTCATAACTCCAATTCCCGCCATTATTCCGCCAAAAACACCCGCAATTTTAAATCCCGTAAGAAGCGAAGTATTAACCGCTATAACCCCAGGTATGCTCTGTGCCAAAGCAAATATATCTATTATCTCAGATTTGGTTAAAAACTTTCTTTTATCTACAAACTCATCTTGCATAATAGGAAGCATAGCTAATCCTCCGCCTATTGTAACAAGACCTATATAAAAAAAAGAAGCAAACATACTAAAGGCAGAAACTTTATTTTTTTCATTTAATTTTTCTCTTTCTTCCATAATTATAACCCTATTATTTTTATTTAATATAATACCAGTTAAATAAATTGTCAACAATAAAAATATAATTATACTTTTTTATATTCTGAACTATAATTTTTTATATATAAAAAAAGATAACAGCAATTATAAAACAATTGCCATTATCTTATAAAAATAATTTTATTCAAAAGTTATAATAAATTAATATTGAACCATCTGTTCATCAACCAATCTATTAGCAGGAACATAATCATTAACTTTTTGAGAGAAAACTAAAGTATCAGAAAAGCCGCCTCTTTTTACAGATAAGAATAAATCATTATATTCATTAGCAGGTCTTCCCATCTTTTTAAGAGTCAAAGCTTTATAGAATATAGCATCATTAGCAAATCTTGTTCTTGGATAAGAGTTAATGATACTATCAAATAAAGATACAGCATTTTGCAGCTCATTAGGGTCATTAGAATAAGTTTGATACAACATACCATTCCATAATAATGATAAAGGCTTAAACTTTTCTATACTTGTAGAAGCTGCTACCATTTTAAAAGAATCATTAGCAATAGCAATATTAGAT
>CAKVCJ010000130.1 GCA_934725655.1 uncultured Brachyspira sp. | reverse complement strand
GAAAGAAAAGAAATTTATTTAGATAGAAATGAAAACCCTTATAGTCCTTCAAAGAATATTATAAAAGAGCTTGAAAGTTTTGATATAGAATCTTTTAGGCTTTTTCCTGATTATAGTGCTAAAGAATTAGATTTGGTTATGGCTAATAATCTTAATATTGATAAAGATAATATTATATCTGTTAATGGAATGTATGAGGCTTTTTATTGTGTATTAAATTCTTTTGAAAATAAAAAAATATTTTTACAAGAGCCTTATAGAGATTTATATAAAAAGATTTTAGAATACTCAAAAATTAGTTTTGATGCCATTAAAATGAAAGAGGACTATAATATAGATTTAGATGCTTTTGATAAAATAAAAAATAGCATAATAATAACAAGCAACCCAAATGCAGAAACAGGTCTTTTTATAGAAAACATAGAAAATTATATAAATAATAATAATATTTATATAATAGATGAATCTTATATAAGTTTTGCTTGGAATAGTGCTTTAAGCTTAATAGATAAATATGATAACTTAATAATAATCTCTTCAATAGCTCATTCACACTCACTTTCTGCACTTAATATAAACTTCTTAATATCAAATAAAATTAATATAGAAAAGTTTTCTCATATAAGACAAAAGTACGGCATAAATAAATTATCAGAGAAAATAGCCATATCTTCAATTAATGATAAAGAAACTTCTATCAAAAATATAAGTTCTATTATATTAGAAAGAGATAAAATGGAGAGTTTATTAAGCAGAGAAGGTTTTTTGGTGCTGCCTTCTAAAGCTAATTTTCTTCTTATAAAACACCCAAATAAAAGTTCTAAATATATATATGATGAACTTAAAAAAAATAATATCTTTGTAAAAAGCTATGAAGAAAGTAATATCTTAAAAGATTTTTTAAGAGTTACTATATCAGACAGCAAAACAAATAATATATTATTAAAAACTTTATATAATATAGTTAATTAATAGCCTCAGAACCACCTATAATATCAAGAAGTTCATTAGTAATATGTTCCTGTCTAGCTCTGTTAGCTTTATTTTTTAAGTCTTCTAAGAGTCTTTCGGCATTATCTGTAGCATTTCTCATAGCAATAGCTCTCTCAGCATTCTCTGACAAAAAAGAACTTGTAATCATAAAATAGAAGTAAGTTTTTATAGCTAAAGGAACAACCTCTTTTAATACATCATCAATATTAGGCTCTATTAAATAATCAAGCTGTTTTTTTATTTTTCTTCCTTCAATATCTTCTTCATCTGGAATCATAGGTATTAAACTTTTAATTTTAGGTATATGTACAACCCTTGTATAATATCTTGTATATATAACTTCCACCCTCGAAGCATTATCTACAACATAATCATGCATGAAACGCTGTACAACAGTAGCACAATCATCAAAAGTAGACTCTTCATCTATACGCGGATATTTACGGGATATTTTTATATTTTGTTTTTCAAAGTATACTTCGCCTTTTTTTCCCAACACATGAAGTTCAACAGTTCTTCCATGTCTGTAATGGTGTCTAATTCTCTCCATTGCCTCGTCTAATATTTTTGTATTATAAGAACCGCATAAACCTCTGCTTGATGTTATTACAAATAATATAATATTTTTTATTGTCTTTTTAGGAGAGAGCAGCGGATGTAAATGATCCATATCTGAATGAGAAAGCTCTTCTACTATTCTATTTAATTTCTGTGTATAAGGTCTCATTCCTTGCTCTATTGTAAGTATTTTAGCTGTTTTTGAACGAGCTATCATGTCCATAGTTTTAGTGATTTTATGTGTGCTTGTTACAGCTTTAATTCTTGCTTTTAATACATTAAGTTTCTCTGCCATATTATTTCACCTCTAAATCTTTATATAGCTTATATATTATATCATTATCAATATTTTCATCAAATTTACGGGCAAATAAATTATTATTAATATTATTTTTTATATTATCATAATCTTTCATCTTTAAATTAAACGGAGCTCCGCCGTCCCATACAAGATATCTCAAACAATCATTTACGCAATTATCCTTAAACTCGCTATTAAGAAGTATTGATTGAAAATAAAATTCATCGCTTCCCCAAGTATAATTAAACCTTTTAAGAAATTGAGGATTTTTTTCTGTATAATCTAATATATATTTAATAGCATCATTAGTTAAATTCCACCACTGAGAGCCGTAATAAATGTTTTCGGGAGTAGTTCTTTTTATAGGAGGAAATTTAGATATTAATTCTCTTAATTTTTTGCCTAATAGTTTTCTATATAGTTTGCCGAAGTTATAGGCATTTAATCTGAAATCCATTTCATTATAAAAACCTTTATCATATCTTATATTTATAAAAGATGTAAACTCTTTATCTTTATTTAAGTCAAAAAAATCAATTATTTCCTTATTAGTTTTTAACGGAATATCCTGTCCGCTTATAAAAATATATCTATTATAATTATTTTTGTAAGCTTCTTTTATTAAAAATAAAGCAGCTATAACTAAACTAACATCGCCATGAAAAGTTTTAATTTTTTTATAAATATTTACATTATCAAAACTTTTAATATTTAATTTAGATCTTTTATCTATATGCACATACAAATCAAAATCAGTTTTAAGATGATTCATCAATCTCATTAATTGATTTTGATTCTTATGTGCTAAGATTAAAATACAGTTTTTATTCATTATTAGAATTTAGCCTTAAACTCTTCGATAATGCTGCTAAGTTCATCAACATTTTCAATATCTTTTTTTTCTTTTATATTATCGAGTATATATTGTTTATCCGCTTTCATATACTGAAGCAGTCTCCATTCAAATTCAGGCACTCTTTCTAATTCAATATTATCCAAAAATCCCTTTGTAGCAGCAAATAATATAACAACTTGTTCCTCCATAGGTATTGGACTATACTGTTTTTGTTTTAGAAGCTCAACCATTTTAGCACCCCTGTCTAATTGAGCCAAAGTAGCCTTATCAAGCCCTATACCAAGCTGCGAGAAAGCTTCAAGAGACCTGTATGATGCCAAATCAAGCCTCAAAGTACCAGCAACTTTTTTCATAGCCTTAGTTTGAGCATTACCGCCAACACGAGAAACCGATATACCAACATCAATAGCCGGACGAACACCGCTCATAAATAAACTTGGAAGCAAATATATCTGTCCGTCTGTGATTGATATTACGTTTGTAGGAATGTAGGCAGATACTTCATTATCTTGAGTCTCGATGATAGGCAAGGCAGTTAGAGAGCCTCCTCCTAATTCATCGCTAAGTTTTGAAGCTCTTTCTAATAATCTTGAATGCAAATAAAATACATCGCCAGGAAAAGCTTCTCTTCCAGGAGGTCTTCTAAGAAGAAGTGATATTTGTCTGTAGGCATTAGCCTGTTTAGATAAGTCATCGTATATTATGAGAGTGTCTTTTTTCTCTTCATACATAAAATATTCAGCCATCGCACATCCTGCATAAGGAGCTATATATAAAAGCGGAGCCGAATCTGAAGCAGTAGCAGCCACCACTATAGTATAATCTAAAGCACCATGCTGTCTTAAAGTTTCAACAACCCCCGCAACCGTAGAGGCCTTTTGACCTATAGCTACATATACGCATATAACGCCAGTGTCTTTCTGATTAATAATTGTATCAAGAGCAATGGAAGTTTTACCAGTACTCCTGTCTCCAATAATAAGCTGTCTTTGTCCTCTTCCTATAGGAGTCATAGAATCTATTGCCTTTATACCAGTTTGAAGCGGTTGTTTTACAGCCTGCCTATCTGCTATGCCCGGAGCAGGGTATTCTATTACTCTTCTTTTGCTTGTATTAATATCGCCCTTTCCGTCTAAAGGCACTCCCAAAGGATTAACTACTCTTCCTAAAAGCTCTTCTCCAACAGGAACTTCTAATATTCTTTTTAATCTGCTAACCTTACTTCCTTCTTTTATGCCTACATAATCACCTAAAACAATAGCCCCAATAGTCTCTTCTTCCAAGTTAAAAGCTATTCCTATAGCACCGCATTCAAATTTAATCATCTCATTGGACATAATATGCGGAAGTCCAACTATCCTTGCTATACCATCACCAACCTCTACTACTACACCCACTTCATTAGGAGCAAAATCTGCTTTGTAATTTTTTATCTCCTCTTTAAGTAAAGCAGCAATTTCATTAGCTTTTATATTCATAAAACATTTCCTTAAAAATTATTATGTAAAAATTATTCCGCAAGAAGAGAATCTTTTACACTATTTAAAAGCCTCTTCATACTATAATCATATATAATATCTTCTATCTCTACTATTATACCGCCTATAATAGATTCATTAATATCAATATAAAAATGAACATTCTTATTAACCATCTTTATAATCTCTCTTTTCAATTCTTCAATGCCTTCCAATTCTTTAGCTATTGTAATTCTTACAGAGACTATATCATAAAACTCATTACATAAGTTCTCATATTCTACTATTATAGCAGGCAAAATATTAAATAAATCCTTCTCTACTAATATAGATAACAAATTAAGAGCCTCATGAGATATTTTATTTTCATACGCTCTTCTAATAACATCAACTCTTACATTTCCATCTATAAAATTTGAAGTGAAAAAAGAAAAAGTATCCTTATCCTCAAATAAAGATGAATAAATAACATCAAAATCTTTTTTAATAATATCTATTTTTTTTAATTCATTAGCTGCATCAAACATAGCCTTAGCATAGTTTTTAGCACTTGCCTCATTTTTTACTATACGTTTAAATCTAGCGGTTTTTTCTTTCTGAACCTCATTGAATATTTCAGTTTTTAAATTTGTAAAAATTTCGGCAGTTATAGGATCCATATCTTCCTCTATAAACTAATAATTAATTAAACAAATCTATTTTTCATCATATTTATTTGATTCTTTATACTATAATCATAAACCGTATCGCCAATATTAACTATTATACCGCCTATCAAAGTGTCATCTGTCTCTATAGTATAATCTATTTTTTTATCAGAAAATGTTTTTATAGTATCTATTATTTTTTTTATAGTATCTTCATTTATGCTGTAAGCACCTATGATTTTAACTCTAATAGTATTATTATATTCATCAAGCATTTTAGCATAAATATCCGCTATATTTGCTAATTCATCTATAAGCTCATTTTCTATAAGTAAATTAATAAAAGAAAAAATCTCTTTAGAAAATATAGGTTTTAACTTTTTTTCTACAAGTTTTAGCTTTTCTCTTTTATCTATTTTTTTATCATCAAAATATTTTTTTATTTCCTCATCTTCAAATAATTTAGAGCATTCTTTAAGTTCTTTATATATTTCATTTATTAAAGCGGCCTCTTTAGCTATGTTAAATATAGCTAAAGCAGCTGGTGTTAATAATTTTTCATCATTATTCATTTTAATAAAGCCCTATTTTATAGAGATATATCTATTTATTATTGTCTTTTTCAAAATTATTTACAAACTCATTTATTAAAGCTTGATTATCATTTTTATCTATATTTCTTTTTAATATAGTTTCGGCCATAACCACAGCGATATCAACCGCCTGTTTTCTCACATTTCCCATAGCTTCATCTTTAGCCCTATCAATTTCAGAGAGTATTTTATTTCTATGAGATTCAGCCTCTTCACGAGCATTGCCAATAATTTTATCTCTAACCCTATTAGCCTCAATCCTAGCATTTTCTATTATAGAACTAGCCTCAGCTTTAGCATTATCAATCTGTTCTCTATATGCCGCCAAAGATTTCTTCGCATTTTCTCTAGTCTTTTCTGCCTCTTCCAAATCCTCTTGTATCTTATCTGCACGTGCATTTAAACCTTTAAGAATAATCTTCCAAGTAGAAGCTCCAAGTACAGCAAGAACTAGTAAAAATGTAATCCAAGTCCATATAA
>CAKVCJ010000129.1 GCA_934725655.1 uncultured Brachyspira sp. | reverse complement strand
TAGTTTTGCTATTATAAATTTTTTGATGTATATAAAATTTAAAATAATATTTTTAATAAAAAACTATAACAAAAATATAGTATTAAATATTCTAATTATTTAAATTATTTATTCTTTAGGTATTGATGTTGGATATTCGCCGTTAAAGCAGCCTATACAATAGTTTGTGCCGCCTAAGGCTTTAAACATATCCTCTATAGATAAATATTCCAAAGTATCAGCATTAATTTCTTTTCGAATTTCTTCTACAGAGAGTTTTGCTCCGATAAGTTCTTTTTTGGAAGAGATATCAACACCATAATAGCAAGGATTTTTTATAACAGGGGAAGCAGACCTAAAATGCACCTCTTTAGCACCTGCTTTTCTCACTATATCAATAAGTATTTTGCTTGTAGTACCTCTTACGAGTGAATCATCTATCAATATAACTTTTTTACCGTCTATTAAATGCTTTAGAGGATTGAATTTTAATTTAACAGTTTCTTCTCTGCTTGACTGCTCAGGCATAATAAAAGTTCTTCCAATATATCTGTTTTTAACCAAGCCAATGCTGTAAGGAATACCGCTTTCCTTTGCAAAACCTAATGCTGCAATAGTTCCAGAGTCTTGAACCCCTATTACAATATCAGCATCTACTGTATTTTTTTTGGCAAGTAAAACACCAGTTTGAAATCTTACATTATATACATTAATGCCGTCTATATTGCTTTCAGGCCTTGCAAAATATATATGCTCAAAAGCACAAGGATAATTTTGTAATTTAGTATTTTTGTATTTTATAGACTGAACACCATTATCATCTATAATCACCATTTCGCCTGCTTCTATATCTCGCACAAATTTAGCCCCAACAGCATCTAAAGCACAAGATTCAGAAGCTAAAAAATAATCGCCGTTAGAATTAGTACCTAATGATAAAGGACGAATTCCATGAGGGTCTCTAATTCCAATTAATTTACCGTCTACCACTATAACCAAAGCAAAAGCTCCTTCAATTATGTTGATAGTCTCTTTTATTCCGTCTATAAAATTATTTACAGTTTTTCTTGCTATTAATTTAATTATAACTTCACTGTCTGAAGTAGCATTGAATGTAGCTCCTTCTTGTTCTAACTTTTCTCTTAATTGATATGCATTAGTAAGGTTTCCATTATGTGCTATAGCTATTTGCCCTAATCTAAATAAATTCTCAAGCGGCTGAGCATTTTCTATTCTGCTTTCTCCTGTAGTGGAATATCTTACATGCCCTATTGCAATATTTCCTTCTGTTTCTTTTGGGATATTTGTAGAAAATAAATCTGAAACAAGTCCCATAGATTTATAAGTAAATAAATGTTTATAATTTGATATTGTTATTCCTGCACTTTCTTGTCCTCTGTGCTGTAATGCATAAAGTGCATAGTTAAGAGTTTTTAATATGTCTTTTTTTATTTCTTTTGAGTATATACCAAATACTCCGCATTCTTCTTTAGGTTTGTCGCATTTAAAAAATTCATTCATATATTTATTCAACCAAGTTTTATTTTTTTGATTTGTATATATTATAATTAATTGATATTTTACACAATAGTTATTAAGGAATTTTCTTGTTTGTATATGTATTTAAATATTTTGACAATAAATATTTATTAATATATTATTTATTTTATATAAAGAGGTGTAGGTTTTTATGGATAATATTCAAATACCAAATATAAGCATAAGTAATTTTAAATGTTTCAAAGAGTTTAAAGTTGATAGTTTTAAAAGGTTTAATTTGATTTTTGGTAAAAACAGCGTAGGCAAAAGCAATCTTTTAGAGGCATTGCATATATATTCTGGTATGTTTATAAGTGATATTATTATAGCAAATTATATGCAAAGAAATATAGTATTAAATAATAATTTGGAATTAATTTTTAATAATTTTAACTGCAATAATCCTATTAATATAAAAACTACAAAAAAAGAATTAAATATATACCCTATAAAGTCATTAACAGATAATTATTTAGATGGTGTTTATTATCAAGTAGAAAATAGCAATGGAGAAATTATAAAACTTCCTCTGCTTATAAATACTAACAGACAGCTTGATAATAGTTTTGAATCAATTAATAATAAGATAATATTTGATAATCAAACTATATATTCAACATATTATAATATTAGATTATTACCTTATAGCTTTATTAATGATTATTTCTTTATAGAAGAAACTGCTAAAAGCGATATTATAAAGATGTTTAATAACCTTCAGAATTTAAAACAAGATAAAATTATTATAGACTCTCTAAAACCTATAATACCAAATTTAAAATCAATTAGAATATCATCTGATAAAATATGCGAGGCTGATACAGGACTTGATAGATATTTACCTATAAATGCATTAGGTTCTGGAATATATAAAATATTTAGTTATATAGTAAGTGCATCATTTATACGAAATGGCATTTTACTTATTGATGAAATTGATAATGGTTTTCATTACAGTTCATTGCGTAATTTATGGATTTCCTTATTTGAAGTATCTTATAGAAGCAATGTTCAGCTTTTTGCAACAACTCACTCTTATGAATGCATAAAGGCTTTTAATGATGTTTATAATGAAGTTAAAAATAAATACAATTCAGATAATGACATTCAAGGTATAAGGATAGAAGCTGACAAAGAAGAAAAATATCACCCTGTTATATACAACAGTGAAGAATTAAATAATGCCATGGATAATTGGGAGGTAAGATAAATTAATGCCTGCACCTATAAAACCTATGGCTAAAAAAGTTCTTCTTGTTGAGGGTAACGATGAAAGAGATTTATGCTCGCTTTTAATCAATAGAAAATTAGGATTAAAATGCATAGTAGGTCAATATAATAAAACCTTTATAGAAGATAATGATACTGTTCATATTATACCTCTTAATGAAGTTGATAATAAAAATAACATTACTTCATTTATAAAAAGCCCTAACTATAACAATATAGAAAAACTTGGTATTATTGTAGATGCTGAAGATAATGCTCAAAAAAGATTTAATATTTTTAATGATATTATAAAACTCGAATATAATACAAATCAAAATATTTACTATGATGATAATAAAGGCTTATTTATAGCAACAAAAACTAATGATAAAACTTCTGGTTGTTTAGAATGTTTAGTTGAAGATATTATTTTAGAAAAAGATAATGATTTATATAATAATTGTGTTAATAATTTTTTTGAATGCGCCAATGATTATATTAATCAAGGAGATAATGAAGCACATATATTAAAATCTAAAATACTTTCATTTATATCTGTAAAATGTAAGAAAAGAAATACTATAGGCGGATTATTTCAGGATTGTCATGATTATTTAAATTCAAAAGTGTTAGATGATATTATAGATTTTTTAAAAAAATTATTTAATTAGTTTCAGTTTGTTTATTTATAGTTGTTTGAGGTATTTTTGTTCTTTTTTCTTTTTCATTTAATGTTGTTATGGTTGTTCCTTCTATAGTGGCTTTTGTATTATCTTCAAATATAATCATATAATTAAAAATGGTAGCAGTGTTTTCTTCATAAGAGATGATATAAGATATTGTATAGTAATGTATGTTATTTATTATATCTTTATATATATTTGATGCGGGTATGGAATCAGCATCTATAAGTATTGAACCGTCTTCGTTAATAATTACAGTTATAGTTTTTCCTTGATTTGTTTCTTCTGTATTAGCTTGTTGTAATTGCTGTGGTATTGGTGCAGTTGTATAATATTCATCATTTTCATTTATAGTTCCTGTCCAAGTACCTACAAATCTATTGTCTATACCTGTGCCTGTAATATTTTGTAGTTTACAGCTTATTAAGATTATTGATGTAAAAAACATTAGTTTTAATATATTTTTCATAATACTGTATTAGTATCGACTTTTTATGTTTATATTATATTAATAATATATAAAAATTGTTTAATATGTTAGATAATATTTTTAAAAAATAAAAAAAATATTTCAAGCAATATGGGTTTGTATGAATTTTTGTAAAAGTTATTGACTTTTTTATGTTTTTGTCGTAGAATAGCTGTGTATAGTTTATTGATTTATTGGTATTTTGAATGTTTGATAATTTAACCAAATCTATATCTAACGTATTCTCCAAATTACGCGATAAAAGAGTCTTATCTGAAAAAGATATAGAAGACACCCTTATAGGAATTAAAGAAGCCCTATTATCAGCAGATGTGTCTTTAGAAGCAGCCGATAAATTTTTAGAAGAAGCAAAAAAAAGAGCAATAGGTAAAGAAAGATTAGAAAATGTAGATCCCGCTAATCAATTTGTAGCTGATGTGCACGATACTTTAGTTTCTATGATAGGCGAAGGGGAAAGCGGTCTTAAATTAGAACCAGTAGAAAAAACAACAGTTACACTCCTATTTGGTTTGCAAGGTTCAGGTAAAACTACCACCTCTGCAAAATTAGCTAAATATTATAAAGATAAAAGAAGAGTTTTTCTTGTTGGTCTTGATGTGCATAGGCCTGCCGCTATGGAGCAATTATCCGTATTAGCTAAAGAGGTTGGTGTTCCTTGTCATATAGATACAAAAGAGAAAAAACCTTATAAAATATTAAAAAGAGCTATGTCTATCGCTAAAAAAGAGCAGTATAATATGATTATTGTAGATACTGCAGGACGTTTAGAGATAGATGAAGAGATGATGCTTGAACTTAGAAGAGTTGTTAATTCTGTTGATGTTACAGAAAAATTACTCGTTGTGGATTCTACAGCAGGTCAGAGTGTGTTTGATGTTGCTAAGAGTTTTCAAAGCAATATTGGCATAAATGGTGTAATACTTACTAAGTTTGATTCTGGGGTTAGAGGCGGAGCTGCTTTATCACTTCGCTATGCAACAGGCTCTTCAGTAAAATTTATAGGTACTGGTGAGCATCTTGAAGATATAGATGTGTTTGATGCCAAAAGAGTTGCAGGTCAAATACTCGGCATGGGTGATATAGTAAAACTTGTAGAGAAGGCTCGTGCGGCTATCAGTGAGAAAGAAGCGCAGGAAATGCTTCAAAAGGTTATAGAGAATAATTTTGATTATAATGACTTTTTGAAACAGATAGATGCTACAGCTAAAATGGGCGGTATATCTAAGATGACTTCTATGATACCAGGAATGGCTAATGTAGATAATGAATTAATAAGCAGAGAAGAGCAGAAATTTGTAAAATATAAAGCTATCATACAATCAATGACTAAAAAAGAGCGTTTGGCATTATTTCCTTTGAATAATTCAAGAAAGATGCGTATAGCTAATGGCAGCGGTCAGAGTATTTATGATGTAAATCAATTAATAAAACAATTTACAATGATGAAGAATATGATGGGCAGTACTAAAAAGATGAATAAATTGGCAAAATCCCTAGAGGGCATAGGTATGTCTATAGAAGATTTAAATAAATTAATGTAATAATTTGGAGGAAAGAAAGGTGGTAAAATTAAGATTAAAACGTATAGGTCGCAAACATGAACCTCATTATCGTGTAGTGGCAACAGATTCTCGTTTTCCACGCGATGGCCGTTTTATAGAGGAGTTGGGTTGGTTTAATCCTAAGGCTAAAGATGTTCTATATAAATTAGATTTAGAGAACATAAAGAAATGGCTCTCTAATGGTGCCCAGCCTACTTATGTAGTTAAGAGTATTCTTATAAAAGAAGGTATAATAGAAAAAGATAAAGGTGCACCGCTTGCAAGAAAACAAAAAAGAGCATTAAAAAATCCTGAAAAAAGACGTAAAAATCGTACACAAGCTAAGCCAGAGGTAACAACAGAAGAAAGTAACAATGAGGCTTAATTATATATTATAATAAAAAGGAGTGTGCTATGACGGAAGAAAAAGAGCTTATTGAGTACCTAGCTAAAAAGCTAGTTGATGAGCCTGATGG
>CAKVCJ010000128.1 GCA_934725655.1 uncultured Brachyspira sp. | reverse complement strand
ACACTAAAGAGGGCGGAATGAGAATGGATAATAATTTGGCTATAGTTAATTATGAAGATTATGCTGTCACTGAAGAGAGTATAGCTAAATGTCCTACTAAAGCTATTACTGATGAGAGAGTTAATTCTATTTAAAAAAAATTACTTTATTAATGGTACTATATTTAACTAAATTTTATAAAAATAAAAGCTAATATTTATATAGTTTTTGTTTAGTGAGTAAAATATGTTAAAAAAAATATTTTTTAAATTATATGTTTTATTAGTTATTATTTATACTATTACTTTTTTTTCTCTCTATTATTTGGGGGGGAAAATTAGGAGAGGTTATTTAGATTTATCATTTAATGAAAATTGTATCTATCAGACTTTAAAATTAAACAATTTAGAATCTATAAAATCTCAATTTTTTATAGGTTATAATTTAGATATTGATGGTATAAGTAATTATATTATTAATAATAAAAATATAACAAATTATTTTTATGGGATTAAGCTTAAATATTATAGTACTATTTTTAAAAACAGTGATATCTATTCTGTATATGTAGATACAAATAAATTTATTGAAGATAATAATTTTATCAAAGAAATAACAATGAATGAGATAGGTGGGCCATTTGGTTCTTTAATATCTTCTTCTATTTTACACGATAAAAAACTTGAATTTGATTATATACTGAAAATAAAAAAATTTTTATTTATGTTCTTATATCATTATATATTATTTTAATTTTATTTTTTGTATATCATTATTTATTGTATTTAGATAAATTAGTTTTATTTATATATAGTAAATTAAACAAGTCTGTAAAAGATGAAATTAACAATAAAAATATTTATTTATTGGATGATTTTTTTAATAATTTTATTAAATCATTTGTAATAAGTTTTATCCTGTCATTAATTTTAATAGCATTGAAATGTAGTATGCTTAAAATATATGCATTTTTTTTAGTATCTTTTATTATACTATTTTATTTGTATAGTAATAAAACAATTGATTTTTTAGATAGTTTTTTCAATAAATATATTTTTAGTATAAAATTAAAAAATATAGTATTTATTTTATTGTTAATTGTTATACCTACTTTTTTTATATTATTTAGATTGATAGAATATAGATATATATCTAACATAAATGATGTATTAAATTTTACGTCACTATTGATTATAGCTTTTATTATTTTCTTTATTTTGAAAAGATTTTCTAATATTTATTCATTTATATTTTTATCAATTGTTTCAGTATTGTTGGTTGTATATAAAAAATATGTGCCAGCTATAAATGATATTTATCATCACACATCACATTTTACCTCTGTATTTTTTATACATAATGGGATTGCCTATCAGGATAATATGTATAGTATATTAGGACATTATGCTATATTAATGGAGCCATTTTTTAAAATATTTGGTCTTAATGTCAATACATATTCTATTTTACTTGCAATATTAGCTGGAATATCAATTATATCTATAATAATTACTATTTTTGCAGTTGTAGAAGATAATTTTTATAGAAACATAGCTATATTATTATTGATATTATTGTATTTTACTGTAAATAATGAAAGGCCGCGTTTTACAGTTTTTAGGATATTGTTTCCATCTATTATTATGGCATATTTGGCTATTATCAATAGTAAAAAGAATATAATTTTTCTATTAATTGGTTATTCTTTAGCTTCTCTTGCTCTTTTATTTAATGTTGATTCTGGATTAGTAAGTATTTTTTCATTATCTGTTGCTAATGCTTATATTTATTGTTATGATCTTAATTTTAAAGATAAAAGATTATATGTTAATTTATTATTTTTGTTTTTACTTTCTATTCTTTCAATATTATTATCACTTGCTATTCTTAATATATATAATGTATATGTTTTGGGCGGTGAAGTACAAGGTTTTAAATCTCTTTTATTTCCTTTATTTACGGATCAGGTTTCACGCATTGTTTTATATGTAAGTTCATTTGTTGATTTTTTTATTTTAATTTCTTTAATATTAATTTTTTTAATACCATTTACATTTTATTTTGGAAAAATGAAAATTTTTAATAATTATAAACATGAAAAGATTAAAAAACATTATGTGTTGATAATATATATTTGTATATCCGCATTAGGATTATATTCTTATAATATTAATAGATATTATATAGGACATAATGTTATAATTTTTCCTATGCTAACAGTAATAGTTCCATTTATATTAAATAAACTGTTTAGGAATACATGTGTATTAGATGAGGGGTTAAAAAAGAAATATATTGTTTATTTATATTCATTTATGACTATTATGGTTATAGTTTTATATAGCTGTTCTTTTAATTTTAATATATTATTTTCTGATAAATCAAAAAATTTATTTTCATATTTAAAAACAAAAAATACAGAAGAAAATGGCATTACATCAAAAGTTACTGAATATATGAAAAAATATGGATATAATGGGATAGTATCATTTGGCGGACCATTTGTATATGGATATGCAAATTTAGGATGGACAAATTCATTAATTTTACCTAATGAAAGCGATTGGTGGAATTCTCAATTGGGCTATACTAAAGTTGTTGAAATGTTTTTAGAAAAATCTCCTGATGTGTTTTTATCTGGAAGAAATTTAGATAATTTCTCATATTATTATAATAATACTAATTATGTAAATAGTATAAATTTTTTTAATAATTATGTGTTAAAAAATTATACAAATATAAAAACAGAGTATGAAGGTTATAATTTTTATTTTTACAAAAAGCTTAAATAGATATACTTAATTATAAATACTATGTTATTTATAATTAAGTATATCTGAATGTCCTATTCTAAAGCTATTATAGATGAGAGAGTTAATTCTGTAGTGAATCTATAAATCAAATAACATTAATAATAAATTAACAAGGGTATGCTTGAAGAAAGTGTACCCTTGTTTTTTATATGCATTGAAATTATTATATGATTGAATAAATATATTTTGTAATTTTTATTTTATTCAACTTTTCCCGCCTTCGCACCTAAAGGTACTTCCTTCGGTCGCAAAAGAACTTGGGTGCTACCCTCATGGCACATTTCGCAGGGGGCAAAGCTACCACAAATATTTAAATTAAAAAATATAAAAATTGACAAAACCTCAAATCTTTTGTATAGTTTAAACACTAAAGGAAATAAATATGTTTAGAGACAGCACTGTAACAACCAAAGATATACTAAAATCTGTTAGGCAGATAGAAATAAAAACTTCACGTATAGTAAACTCTTATTTTTCTGGGCAGTATCATTCTGCTTTTAAGGGGCATGGTATAGAGTTTGATGAGGTGAGAAAGTATAATATTGGCGATGATGTGAGGGCTATGGATTGGAAGGTAAGTGCGAGGTATAATGAGCCTTTTATTAAGAGATTTAGAGAGGAGAGAGAGCTTAATGTTATTATATTAGCCGATTTTTCTGCTTCTACTGATTTTGGACTTACAAAAACTAAACATAATCTTATTGTAGAGCTTAGTGCTTTGCTTTCTTTTTCTGCATTAAAAAACAACGACAAAGTTGGGCTTTTAATATTTACTGATACTGTTGAAAAGTTTATTCCTCTAAACAAAGGAAAAAACCATGTGCTTAGAATTATCAGAGAGCTTATAGAGTTTGAACCTAAAAGTGCTGAAACTAATATCGCTAATGCTTTAGAATATTTTAATAAGATACAAAAAAGAGACAGTATTACTTTTCTTATAACTGATGCATGTTCTGATTTGCCGAAAAAACAGATAGACATTACAAGAAAGAGAAATGATTTTGTGGTGTGTTTGGTTAATGATAAATTGGAATATGAAATGCCTCATTTGCTTGGCACATTAGTTTTATCAGATTTAGAGAATGATGAGTATGTTTATTTTGATATGGGAAATAAGAATGTGAGAGAGGCTTATATTAATGAGCAGAGTAAAATGCTTGAAGATAAATTACAGTTTTTGAAAAGAAACTCTATAGAAAATATAGTATTAGACACATCTAGTAATTATATTAATGAGGTTATGAAATTTTTTATCAAGAGAAGAAGATAGCGATTTTTTGCTTGCTTAGTAGAATCATATAGTTTATAAAAGAAATTTATATTTATTTATATACTAAAAAATTTAAAAGTTTGTAAGAAAATTAGTTTTTATATTTTCATTGTTTTCTGGGGCTAGTCCCCCTGCGAAGCGTGCCTATAGGGTAGAACCCCTACTTCTTTTGCGACCGAAGGAAGTGCCTGTGGTATTGTCACAAAGAAACAAAAAGACTGCATTTTTATATATAATTATTTTGGTATATGCAAAAATAGATATAGTTTTATATATATTTTTTTAATACATATAATTAAAATTAATTGCACTTTTTGCAACTTTTTGCGGCGGGAAAAAGTTGAATAAAAATAAGAACATAAATTAAAACAATAGAATATTTATTAATATATTTTATCAATAACTGTATATAAACAAAAAAGGAAACAGCGTTATTTACTGCTTCCTTCTTATATTTTTTAGATTATTTATTTTAATTATCTTCGTTTAATGAATTTTCCTATAGGTATAAAGTCTGCAGGGTTTAATGCCACTCCGTTTCTTCTTACTTCAAAATGTAGATGGCTTCCTGTAGAATTACCAGTGCTTCCCATTCTTCCTATCATTACGCCAACGCCCACATTAGCACCAACTGTAGTAGTTATTTTATTTAAATGTCCATAGTATGTAGTATATCCTTTATCATGACGAACTATAACTAAATTTCCAAAACCGCCGCTGTAGCCTGCAAATATAACCTTTCCTTTCCTTGCTGCATATATAGGAGTGTTTAATCCGCCGGGTATATCTACTCCTAAATGTTTTCTTCTTACCCCTGTGATTGGATGTACTCTATATCCAAATACACTGCTTATTCTTGTTACAACTGTAGGCAAACTAAACATTTGACCAAACTTATCTATTCTTTCATCTAAAGTATATTTAGCACCAGGTAAAAATATTTCATCGCCAGTGTTAATATTATCTCTGTCTATTTTATTAAAACTTAATACTCTGTTAAGTTCAACATCATATCTGTCGCTAATCTCTTCTAATGTTTCATTCTTCTTAACAACATAAAGCAAACCATTTCTATTTGGTATCATTATAGTTTGTCCAGGCCTTAATTTGTTGGCATTGCTTATTTTATTAACGCTTACTATGGTATCTAAATTAGCACCTATTTTTTTTGATATGCTGCTTAAATTATCACCTTCTTCTATTGTATATTCATCATATTTAAGGCTGATAGTACCATCACTAACGAGAGAATCATCAGAAACTAAATAATCATAAAAAGCATCAGATGCCTTTTCTATAGAAGCAACAGGGGTAGAAGTAACTGCGGGCATATTTTTTATATCTTCCTCTGTAACTATATTATTAGTTTCTATTTTCATTTCTTTTACTTCATCTACTATTTTATTATATAATTCAGAAGTGTTTTTTGAATCATCTGTATTTTTAGCATATAAATTATTATCAGAATTTCTTTTAGCTCCGAGTATCAAAAAATTTATTAATGTTATAAACATTATAAATGATATTGCTATTAATAATGATTTTTTTAGAAAATATGGAAAAAGATTTTTATCACTATCTTCTATTAGATATTGTTTTATTTTTTGTATGATATTTTGTTTTCTTCTTACTCTTGTGTATTTAAATTTTCTCATGGCAATAATTCTTTTTATTATTAATTTTAGATTATTAATTAGTATAATACTAAATTTTTATATATTGTCAAGCATATATAATGTAAATATTATCTAACTTTATATTAATTCGGTAAAAAAGAAAAAACTTTTAATTAAATTGTAAACATGTTTAGGAGCCAGAGATATTGCACATTTTTTAGTTAAAAAAAGTAGGTATTCCTTATAATATAAATAACCC
>CAKVCJ010000127.1 GCA_934725655.1 uncultured Brachyspira sp. | reverse complement strand
TACTAATCACAGGCGAAAGTTTTGTATAATTTTCGGATTTGTTTAAAAGTGAGCTATAACTATTTGCCCAATAATAAAGACTTCTGCGAATAAAATATTGATTTCCTTGTAATTGAATTTCAATAATTACTGTTTGATTGTCTTCGGTAATGCATTTCACATCTACAATAGATTCTTTGCCGTCTAAATATTTTGTAAGATTAAGGCTAAAGCCCGCCGTTGGCGAAGGATTTAAAATCACAACATTATTAAAAGTTTGAAAATTTAAATCAATCATTACTCCGTTAATGAAATCTAAAACAATATTTTCGTTTCCTTCGTCAGAAAAAAGATAACGAATAAAACAATCATTTTTCTTGTTTAAATTATCAATGGTAATAATTTTATTTTTGCTTTTTTCTAAATATTCAAATTCGTCCATAAGGTGTATTATAACAGAATAATTTTATTTGTCAAAATAATAAACATGCCTACAAATTACTAAAAATATATCAAATAAATTATTTTTTAAATTCTATAATCGTTAAAAATGTAGTAAATGTATGATAATTAAAGAATAATTTAAAAAATTTCGTTAAAAAAGCAAAAAAATTCAAATTTTCACTTGACAATTGCAATTAAATTTATTAAAATACTAGTATATTAATAATTTATTTAAGGAGAAAAATAATGAAAACAAAAAATTTAAAAAAGGTTTTATTAGCGAGCGTTTTAAGTTTGGGCTTAATATTTTTTATTGGGTGCAAAGAAAAAGGAGATTCTTCTCTCACTTTGAAATTAGCTCATAGTTTAAGCGAAGACCATCCAGTTCATATTGCGTTGAGTAATTTTGCTAATACTGTCAAAATTAATAGCGATAATGAAATACAAATACAGATATATCCAAATGCAGTTTTAGGAGATGAAAGAACGGTATTAGAACAACTCCAAAATAATGTTATAGAAATGACAAAAGTGAGTGCTGCAAGTTTAGAAAGTTTTGTTCCAATATATTCAGTATTCTCTTTACCTTACATTTTCAAATCTAAAGAGCATTTTATAGCGTCAATGAATAGCGATGCTGTTAGTAATCTTTACATGTCTACTGGAGACAAAAATTTTTATGGTTTAACTTTTTATGATTCAGGTAGTCGTAGCTTTTATACTAAAAATAAAGCTATTAATAGTATTGAGGATTTAAGAGGATTAAAAATTAGAGTTCAAAATAGCCCAATGTCTATTGATACAATTAGATTATTGGGAGCTGCTCCAACTCCACTACCTTATGGAGATATTTATACGGCTATTCAACAAAGTATTATAGATGGCGCTGAAAATAATATAACCGCTCTTACCATAGGAAAACATGGAGAAGTAGCAAAATTTTATTCTTATACCGAGCATACAAGAGTTCCCGATATTTTAATTATATCTAAAAAAGCTTACGATAATTTAACTCAAAGTCAAAAAACAATTATTAAAGAAGCGGCTAAAGAATCTACTGTATTTTTCCAAGATTTATGGGATAAATATTTGGTAAATTCTGAAAAGGAAGCGATAGAAAATTTAGGCGTTAGAATAATTCATCCTAATTTGCAACCTTTTCAAAGAGTGCTTTATAGTTTAATCGAGAAAGAAAAGGAAAATACGGAATATAGAGCGTTAATAGAGGAAATAGAAAAACTTCAAATAATAAAATAGGAGTTTAATTATGAAACTATTACAAAAGATAATTTCATTTGTTACTTGTATTTTTTTGGTTTTAATGGTTTTATTGGCTTTATGGCAAGTAATTAGTAGATATGCGCTTAAAAATCCTAGCCAATTTACAGATGAGCTTTTAAGATTTATGTTAATTTGGACAGGTATGTTAGGCGCAGTATATGCTTTTATAGATGAAAAACATCTTTCTTTAATTTTTTTAAGAAATAAACTAAATAAAAAATGGCAAGGCACTGCTATTATTTTTAGCTATATAATGACTTTGCTTTTTTCAGTGTTAATTTTATTGTGGGGAGGTATAAGACTTTCGCTTTCGACTGTAAATCAGTTGTCTCCAATAATGAAACTCCCTATGGGTATAGTTTATTCCATAATACCAATTTCTGGTTTTTTAATTACTTTAATAACAATTTTTAATGTTTATATAAGAATTAAGCAACTAAAAGGAGGGAATTAATGGCTTTTACAGTCGGATTAATATTATTAATTACTTTTGCTATAATGCTTATCTTAGGCGTTCCTATTTCTATATCAATAGGAATTGCTTCTATAATTTCTACGGCGGTTATAGTGCCTTTTGAAATAGGAATATTTACATCAGCCCAAAAAATATTTTCTGGAATAGATAGTTTTGCATTATTAGCTATACCATTTTTTGTTTTATCTGGGAATATTATGAATAAAGGAGGTATAGCTATTAAATTAATAAATTTTGCTAAATTAATTGGCGGAAGATTATACGGAGCTTTATGGCATACAAATATTTTGGGAAATATGCTTTTCGGTAGTATATCTGGTTCATCCGTAGCCGCTGCCGCCGCTATTGGCGGAACAATGGCATCTTTGCAAGAAAAAGAAGGATATGATAAAAGATATTCTGCAGCCGTAAATATAGCTTCGGCTCCTTCTGGACAATTGATACCTCCAAGCGGAGCTTTAATTTTATTTTCTTTAGTTAGCGGAGGAACTTCTATTTCCGCTTTATTTTTAGCGGGCTATATTCCAGGTATTTTAATGGGATTAGGTTGTATGATTGTTTCTTACATAGTAGCAAGAAAAAATAATTATCCAATTGCAAATAAATATTCATTAAAAGAAGCGATTATGATAACTTTAGATGCATTGCCAAGTTTATTTTTAATTGTAATAGTTATTGGAGGTATAATTAAAGGCGTTTTCACTGCAACCGAAGCTGCAGCCGTATCGGTTTTATATACATTTGTTCTATCATTAATTTATAAAACATTAAAATTAAGCGAAATACCAAAGATATTATTAGATACGGTAGTTATGACGGGGATAATAACTTTTTTAATTAGTGCTTCAAGTATAATGTCATGGGTTATGGCTTATACGGGAATTCCAAACGCTGTAAGTTCTTTTATATTAAGTATATCAAATAATAAACATATAATTTTATTAATAATTAATATAACTTTATTATTGGTAGGAACATTTATGGATTTAACTCCAGCTGTGTTAATTTTTACTCCTATTTTTCTTCCGATAGTAACAAATTTAGGATTACACCCTGTTCATTTTGGATTAATATTAATTTTTAATTTGTGCATTGGGAGTATTACGCCACCTGTTGGAAGCGTTTTATTTATAGGATGTAATGTTGGAAAAGTTACTATAGAAGATGTAATTAAGCCACTAATTCCTTACTTCATTGTATTAATTATAATACTTCTTTTGATAACATATATTCCAGATATAGCTTTATTTTTACCAAAAATGTTAAATTTAATTTAAGGAGAATAATAAAATGAGTATTAAAGCTACATATAATTTTAAACTAAAAGAGGCAAATGATAATATACTAACTTTTATTTTAGATGATAATAATTATGAGTTTAAAGTATTAGTATTAGAAGAAGATATAATTAGAGTAATGCTTATTAAAAATGGTATATTAAAACTAAAAAATACATGGACTATAGCCCCTGGATTAGAAGATGTTCCGTATGAAGGAAGAGATAAATTTGATATCTCAGTATATAGTTTGCCAAATTATAAATATAAACACAATGAAAATAATAATACTTTTGAAATAGCTACTTCTAAAATTAAATTAATTATAGATTTAAATGGTTTCAAGATAAGTTGGTATTTATTTGATAATAACAAATGGGTTAATGTAGCTAACGATAGAAAAACTCAAGCCTATAATTTTGGTTATTGGGGTAAAAAATTATATCATTATTTAGAGAGAAATTTAGACGAGCAATACTATGGTTTCGGTGAAAAATCTGGTAATTTGGATAAACATGGTAGAAGAATGAGAATGGCTAGTATTGACGCTATGGGATATGACGCCGAATATTCTGACCCTTTATATAAACATGTTCCTTTTTACATAACAAGAAATAAGAAAACAGGATTATCTTTTGGAATATATTACGATAATATGTCTACATGTGTATTTGAGATGGGTAGCGAATTAGATAATTATCATGGTTTATATAGGTATTTTGAGGCAAATGATGGAGATTTAGACTACTATTTTATAGCAGGAAATAAAGTATCAAATGTTACAGAAAGATTTTCATGGCTTACAGGAAAAACTATATTTCCCCCTAAATGGAGTTTAGGTTTTTCTATGACAACAATGGCATATAACACGCAAGATAGTTTGTATGGATTTTTAGACGAATGTAAACGGCATGATATTACTTGCGGTTCTTTACAATTGCCTTCGGGATATACTTTAAGAGATGGCAAAAGGTATATGTTCGTTTGGAATCGTGAAAATTTTTACGACATAAAGGCTTTTACTAAGAGATTTAAAGATAATGGAATTAAGCTCTGTGCTAATATAAAACCTTGTATATTAAAAGAGCATCCTATGTTTGATGAGTTAAAACAAAAAAGAATTTTAATTATGCAAGAAAATTCTAAAGAGCCTGAAATGATACAATTCTGGGACGATACTGGAGCATATATAGACTTTACAAATATAGACGGATATAATTGGTGGAAAGAAAAAGTTAAGGAAGCTCTTCTTGAAAATGGGATAGAATCCGCTTGGAATGATAATAATGAATATGAAATATGGGACGATAATGTTAAAGTAAATGGATTTGGCAAAGGTTTAAGTATAGATTTAGTTAAACCGCTAATGTCAATGTTAATGATGAAATCTTCTTTAGAAGCTCAAAGAGAATTCGCTCCAGATTTGCGTCCTTATTCCGTATCTCGTTCGGGACCTACTGGAATTCAAAGATATGTTCAAACATGGTCTGGAGATAACAGAACATCTTGGAATAATTTGAAATATAATATAAAAATGGGATTAGGTTATTCTTTATCTGGAATGTATAATATAGGGCATGATGTAGGGGGCTTTTCTGGAAACGCTCCTTCGCCAGAATTACTTGTAAGATGGTTTCAAAATGGTATTTTCCATCCAAGATTTCTAACTAATTCTTGGAATGACGATAAAACTGTAAATCTTCCTTGGATGTATAAAGAAGTATTTGGAGATATTAAAAAAGCTATGGACTTTAGAGTAAAAATAATTCCTTATATGTATGATTTGCTTTATAAAGCGCATACAGAATATAAACCTATTATACGCCCTATGTTTTATGATTTTGAATTTGATGAAAATACATTTGAAGAAAGCGATAATTTTATGTTAGGTGATTATATGTTGGTTGCATCCGTAGTTGAAGAAAAAGCTAGAAAAAGAAAAGTCTATTTACCTAAATCATCTAATTGGTATTATTATCATACAGATGAAATTTACCAAGGAGGTAAAGAGGTAGAAGTAAGCGTAGAATTAGAAGAATTTCCACTATTCATAAAAGAAGGCTCTATAATACCTGTTAATTTGCAGAATCCGTGTTTTGATATGAAGGAAGATATAAGAAGTTTTCTTGTATATCCAGCTATAAACGATATGGAAACAAATTATAGACATTTTGAAGATGATGGACATAGTTTTAATTATCTATCTGAAAATGGTAGGTTATTTATAGATTTAAAATTAAAAACTGTTAATGGAAATATTTTTATATTTTTTGAAAAACAAGGTAAATATAAGACTAATTACAACGAAATTTCTTTTATATTACCTAAATGTGAAAAAAGAAAATTATTTATAGAGGATAAAGAATATAATTTAGATAATGATAAAAAAATTACCATAAGTATTTAATGTAAAATAAAAATTGGATAATAATAAATGAAACTAAATATTAATAACCTAAATAATAAATCTTTTTGGGAAAATGCAAATATAGAAATTCCAAAATACGA
>CAKVCJ010000126.1 GCA_934725655.1 uncultured Brachyspira sp. | reverse complement strand
GATATAGTAGTGAGGCTTGAAGACAGCACAAGAGAAAATATAGACGGCGTATATAAATTAATGATACCAACAGGAACAAACATTATACCAATATCTTCTGTTGTAAAAATATCTAAATCAACAGGCCCCACAGAAATAAATAGAAAAAATGATAATAGAATAATAGAAATAACAGCAAGTTCATATGGAAGGGCTGTAAACGAAATAATAACAGATATAAAAAAAGAATTAAATAACATATATATACCAAGCGGATTTTTAATAAATTTTTCAGGCGATTATGAGGATATGCAGGAATCTTTTCATCAATTATTAGTTTCATTGATAATGGCTATTGTATTTGTTTATGCGATAATAGCAGGGCAGTTTGAATCATATATCACGCCTTTTGTAATATCTCTATCTGTGCCTTTTGCTTTATTTGGGGCTTTAATATTTCTTTATATTAGCGGGGAGACTTTGAATGTTTATAGTGCAATAGGTATTATAATGCTTGTGGGGATAGTTGTAAACAATGGAATAGTTTTAATAGATTATATGAATAAAGTTGTATTGGAAGAGAATATTTCTTGGAATGAATCAGCTTTAAAAGCTTGTAAGAGAAGATTAAAACCAGTGCTTATGACTTCTTTAACTACAATTTTAGGTATGCTTCCTATGATGCTAAAAATAGGAAATGGTACAGAGATGTATAAACCATTGGCTACTGCAGTTTGCGGAGGGCTTCTATTTTCTACAGTGTTTACCCTTATAATAATACCAGCTGTATATTCAAGCTTTAGAAATAGATTTGATATAAAAAGAGAATACGATTAATAAAAAAATAAAATTCAATGTAGTTAACATACTTCATCAATTTATAAACAAAACTTTCGATAATTATTTAAGTATTATATTAAAAGGGTTTGTTTATGAAAAATGAATTTAAAAAAATAAATATGAATGAATTAGAAGATATCTTGGATAAATTTGGAGATTATTTACAAACTTTGAATTATGCCGCTCATACAATAAATAGTTATACTAAAGATTTAAAAGAATATATAAAATTCTTAGAAGATAATAATATAGACTTTAATGATGCTAATCACTATACCATAAGAGATTATTTTGCTTCATTAAAAAACAAAAAATTAAAAAATGCCACAACTTCAAGACATCTATCATCTATAAAAAAATTCTATAATTATTTAATAAGAAACGGCCGCTCAGATAAAACAAGAATAATAAATATGAAAAGCCCTAAAAGAGAAGAGCATATAGCAAAGTTTTTATCCCTCAATGATATAGATAAAATATTAGAAATAGATGATGATAACGATTTTACTATTATAAGAGATAAGATGATGGCGATATTTATGTATGCTATAGGTTTAAGGGCATCAGAGTTAATATCTATTAAGCTTAATATGATGCATAAGGGTTCTACTACTTTAAGAATACTTGGTAAAGGCTCAAAGGTGAGGGAGATACCGTTAATACCTATAATATATGATAATTGGGATTTGTATATGCAAAAAAGAGCAATTATACAAAGAGAATATGGAGCAAATAATAATTATTTATTTGTAAACAGATTTGGAAAACCTATAAGCGACAGAAGCGTTAGAAATTCAATGAAAAGGCTTATGAGAATGGCTAATATTAGTATAGATTTCTCTCCGCATACTTTAAGACATACATTTGCCACGCACCTTTTAAATAATGATGCCGAAATTAGAGGGGTTCAAGAATTATTAGGGCATGAAAGTATATCAACAACTCAAAGATATACACATGTTACAAACGATAGGCTTTTTGAAGTATACAAAAAAGCACATCCCCATTCAAAATAAAACATGTAAAAAGAAAATTACTTGATTTTTTGAAATCTTTTTTATATAATTAACATATTAAAGTTAATTAATAAAAAATCTTTGAGGATAAATAAATGTCATCTAATAAAAAAATAGTAATCAAAAAAAAGAGTCCCGTAGTTAAAACTTTACAATGGATTGGAGTATCAGCAGTATCAATTTTGCTTATAATATATTTTTTAGTTATAGATACAAGAGGAAGCCAGAAAACTCCTACTATAGGTTCTGTTAATGGTACTCCTATATACTATACTTCTACAAGCCCTTACGGCAAGGCTTTTAGAGAGATAGAAAATTATTATCAGCAATTTGGAATACCTATGAATGCTGATGTATATGCCAATATAGAAGATTTAGCTTTTAGAAGAGCTGTTACTACTATACTTTTAGATGATTTAGCAGCAAAAAATATAACTGTAAGCGATAAAATCATACTTCAATATATGCAAAGTCAATTTATAGACAGCAATGGTAATTATAACCAAATGGCTTATGATGCTTTTATTAAAAATACTCCTCAAGCAGAAAAAATTAGAATAGAAAAAGATTTAAAAGAAACTGTTATGGCGCAAACTATAGCTTTAGAATTATTTAATGGGCTTAAAGTTAATTCTTTAGAATTAGAGAGAGAATATATAAAAAATCTTACAAAAAGAGATATTGAAATGCTTTATATAGATGCATCAGATATAGTAAAAAAAGCAGATATACTTGAAGCAGATATAGACAAATATTTTAATGATAATAAAACTAATTTTGTACAGGCTGATATATCTTGGATACTTCTTGCTAATGCTAAAGATGCTGAAAATGTGTATAAAACATTAAAAAATGATATTACTTTATTTGATAAAACAGTAGCAGAGAAAAGTATTTATACAAACGATTATCATTTGGGATATGTTACAAGAATGGAAATAGATAAAAATATAGCAGATAGAGTATTTACAAACACACAAACTAATATTTTACTTTCTCCTATTAATGTTAATGGGGTTTATTATGTTGTATTAGTTAATGATATAAGACTTCCAGAAAAATACACAGATGTTAATGCTGGAGTTTTAAGAGATAGATATTTAAATTCTAATCTTCAAATATTAGTTGAAGCAGAAAAAGCTAAACAAGTTGAAGTATTAAAAAATGCTGTTTTAAACAATAACAATTTTGCAGCTTTAAATAACAATGGAAATATTAAATACTATAAATCTTCGGCTCCATTTTCTTATGCTCAAGGTTTAGTTAATTCTACAGATGGGAATATCATACCAGATTCATCTACTCCTATATTTAATAGTACTGTATTTTCTTTGAATGTAGGAGATAAAAGCGAGGTTATCAAATTAAATAATGGTGTTGCTATTATAAAAGTTTTATCAGAGGAAAAAGCAGATGTAAACAGATTAGCATCATTGGATACAACTCAAAAAAATGCTATGAAAAGAGAATTATTAAATGCATCTGTAGCTAATATTTCTATAGAGTGGGAAAATAGAAGTATGCAAGAAGCAAAAATAAAAAGACATAAAGTAAGATAAAAAAGAGGTATTTATGTTTGACAATAACGTTCATTATATACGAAAAGAATTAGAATCTATATACAATGTTGTAGTAGAGCATTTAGGCAAAGAGTTATTAAGTAAAGAGATAAAGAAACTTGAATATGAGCCGAAATTGGACAGAATTAATATTAACGATTTTATTTTTATAAGGCTTACATTTGAAAATAAAGAAGACCATAAAGAATTATTTTATGAGATATATATAGAAGATGAAAACGGCAATGCCTTAGAAAACTCAATGATAAATGTAGAGCGTCCTTTTTCAAAACTTGTAGATAAAATAGATTATCTCATAAAGTTGGATTATTGATTATTTTTAAGTATTTATAGATTTTCAAATATTCTACTTGTATCAAGAGTATATTAATAAATATTTATATTGTTTTAATTTTACTGATTATGAATATATATTAAATAATGATATATGTTTGTAGCTATATTCCATGAAAATGCAGTCTTTTTGCTTCTTTGTGCCAACAAAAGAAGTGGGGTGCTACCTTACAGGCACGCTTTGCTGGGGGCAAAGCCCTGCAAATATATTAATTTAAACAAATAATTTTTTATATTAATGTATGTTTTATTCAACTTTTTCCCGCCGCAAAAAGTTGCAAAAAGTGCAAATATTTAAGTTTTTCTCTTACGTTTAGTCAAAGTGCAAGTTAAGAAAATAATATTATTTTTATTAATTAAACTAAAACAATATGAATATTTATTTACAGTTGTCTAAAGTTTTAAGTATGCAATAAAAAAGGCTTAAGGGCAATTAATACCACTTAAGCCTCTCAAACTATTTATAAAAGTAAATCATATTTCTACTTTAACTAAAATAAATTTATTTTTTCTGAACATATAGAGTATATTTATCAGCTCCTCTAACACCAGCACTTCCATTTGCTTTTTCTACTTCGTTTATTATAGCATTTAATCTTGTTTCCACATAAACTTGTGTATCTCCATCTACAATATAAAGAGTATCTCTGTCATAAAGATAATAACCTTCAAATTCAACATCATTATCACCTTTTTCTTCTACTTTAACTACTACAGCATTTCTATTTGCTTGATCTTTTTTAGGGTCATTAGCTAAATAAGGCAAAGTTGTAGGAGTATTTATAGTATTATTTACAACTGTTAAAGTGTAATAATCTGTTTCTGGTCTCTCTCCTGTTTCATATTCTGTTTCTAATCTTGAAGAATCTTGATCAAATAAAACAAAAGTAGTTTCTGTTTCTTCTCTTCCATCGTCCCAATCACTTTCTGTTTGATACCAAGTTGTAGAATATAATCTATAAAGTAAATCAACGTCTGCAGCTTGCTGTTGATTTTGCTGATAAGAAGCACTTATAGATTTAGTTGCTTGATCAGTACCATCTTTAGTGCCTATCCATGATGAAACTGACTCTCCATTTTTTTGATCTTTGTATATACTTGGAACATTTCCGCTTACACCTATATTACCATTAGTAGGATCTGCACTATTGCTACAAGATATAGCAGCCATTGATATAATAGATATTATTAATAAAAATTTTTTCATTGGATTTTCTCCCTTTCATTGTTGTTTATGTATATATTATAACACATCAACATACACTTTGTAAAGTTTTTTTAATATTTTTTACTTATATTTACTTTTTAGAGTAATCATCAAACATAAAAAAGCCCGTATTAAAAATACAGGCTTAATAATATAATTTTTATTTATTTGTTTTCGGTATCTGCAGGCACTACTGCTAAATCGCTTACCTTAGCACCGTCAGAAATATTTACTATTTTTACACCCTTAGCGTTTCTTCCTAATTCTGGTATAGAATCAGCCTTTATTTTTATAGTCATATCGTCAGTAGTGACAACCATTATCTCATCTTTGTCGCCTACAGTTTTTACGCTAACTACATTTCCCGTTTTGTTGTCTGGCTTAATATAAATCTGTCCTTTACCGCCTCTTCCTTTAGCATTAAACTGCTTAGAAGAAAGTCTTTTGCCTATACCATTTTCAGTAATAACTATCAATGATTCTCCTTTATGTATGCCGTTTCCAGATACACAAACATCATTATCATCTAAAGTAATGCCCTTAACACCAGCAGCAGCTCTTCCCATATTCCTTACTTTCTGCTCATTTATCCTCAAAGCAAGCCCAGAAGCAGTAGTCATAATAAAGTCGTCCCCGCTTTCAACAGCAGACACCCCTATAAGCTCATCATTATTTTCTAATGTTAAAGCAAGTATACCCCTCTTCTTAGCATTCTCAAGATGTTTAAGCTCCATCTTTTTAATAGTACCCATCTTAGTAACCATTATAATTGATTGTTTAGGGTTAAAGTCGGATACTGTAAAGTAGCTTGTAATCTTTTCATCTGGCGCCAAATTAAGTATAAACTTTATGCTTTTACCCTGTGAAGTTTTTGTGAGAGCAGGAATCTCATGCACCTTCATCCAGAAAGCCTTACCTCTGTCAGTGAATATAAATAAATAATCTTTAGTAGAAGCAACGAATAAATGTTCTATATAATGTTCGCCTTGAGATTTACCGCCCTGCACTCCTACGCCGCCTCTTC
>CAKVCJ010000125.1 GCA_934725655.1 uncultured Brachyspira sp. | reverse complement strand
CTTTTTAAACCATTTATTATTTTTATAGACGAATTAGACCGTTGTCGCCCTACTTATTCTATCGAAATGTTAGAAAATATTAAGCATTTATTTGGAATACCGAATCTTGTTTTTGTTATATCAATCGATAAAGTTCAACTCTCAAAATCCATTCAAGCAGTTTATGGACAAATTGATACGGAAAATTATCTTAGAAGATTTTTTGATTTAGAATTTATTTTACCAAAACAAATTACTGATGATTTTTTTGACAAACTTAATAGTAATTATTGTATAAAATCACTTAATTTAAGAGAATATTTTAAAAATTCTAATCTCACTCTTCGAGAATTGCATCAGATTGCATCACAAATTAAATTATTAGAAATACAAAATTATAATAAATTTGATATGGAAAAAGCAATATTTATATTAATTTTGAAAATGTTTAGAAATGATTTATATTTACAGATACCTAATATAAAAATTCAAGATGTGGAAACTCTTATGAATATAATGATTGAAAAATTCTTTACTACTGTTAGAACTTCTATATACCCAGATACTTTTATAAAATATATAGAACTTATTTATTCTATATGCGATGGTAATATATACGAAAAAGATTATGAATATATAAAATCCCCAGATAACTTTATAGTAAATATGGAAACACAAAAGTGGGAGAAAAAAATGGCATAAACAGTTCTAAAGTAATAGATAAAAATAAATATTCTTATATAGTTCAAAAATATTATGATTTTATTAAATCTAACGACTTAAAAGATAAAGTGTCTCGTAAAAAAATAGATAAATTATTAGAAGCTATAAATTTTATTTCAAATTTTAATTCTGATGGCAAAAATTAATATTGTCTAATAATTATAAAATATAGTTACCTATTGCATTTAATCTATATATATAATATACCTAAAATAAAATTTAAATATTATAAAAAATTAATTTTTATAATATTATATTAATTCAATTATAATTTACTATATCTATACAAATATTTTGTTATTATATAATCCCTTTCCACATTAATATCCAAAAACTCATTATATGGAATAACATACAAATAAGAATTCTTTCCGAAAAAGTATAAAACCGAAATTCTAAATTTATTAAATAATGATTAGGTATAAAAAATAAAACTATACTTGTATAATCAATACTTACTAAAAATTAAAAAAGATATATTCTTATTCTTCTTATCGTCCCAATTCTTATCTTCAATATATCTTTTATAAGGTTTATCATATTCTTTATATAATTCAAAACCGTATTTATTTAAATATTTTATATATTCTTCTTTAATCTCGGCAGAATGCGGGAGGCGAACCGTCTCATCTCCATTCTCTACCCATTATTTCGGATATTATTATATATTTATTCGTACTTTTTGATAATTTTAATAAAACCTCTTCCAAAGTATTATTATCCAAATGTAAAAATACGGTATAAACATTAGTTAAATCGCTATTAGGGTAATATTCGGTATCTATAAATGTTTCTTCATATTTATTTATATTCCGCGTTATTATCTCTCGCTATTTCCAACGCTTTATAGTTTAAATCTATTCCTAAATATTTATAACTGTCGAAAGCTTTTGAAAGTCTACCATATCCGCATCCAAAATCCAATACGCTTTTAAAATCCAATTCTTCTGTTATTTATCTCAAAAAATCAATTACATTAAAACCTTCGGGAAACTCTCCACAATTTTTGGAATAATATTATTACAATTATCATTAATCCAATAGCTCTTATAATTTACTCCCCCGTATAAAATTATCATTAAATTTATTTCTAAAACTATCTCTCCACTTTATAAATAGGTATAAACCAAACTAAAGCATTAATTATTTTTTTATTGTATTATTAAATTTTATCATTTCATTTTTATATCATTATTAATAGTAGACATAAATAAATAGTCGTCATAATTATTAGATAATTTTATTTTTCAAAATTAAAATTCTAATATAAATAATATAGTTTATAATTATTCTAATTTCAATACAACTACGCAATACCTATCATTATTGCATATATATTTATATGAAACAAGTCTTAATTTATTTTCAATATCTTTATTTATTCTTGTTAAAAGATATTCAATCTTTCCCTTGCTATACCAATCCGCATAATTACCAACATTGTCCATAGCTTTGACAAATTTGTCAAAATACTTACTTTGTCTAATATCTTCTTCTATAGGAGGGAGTATAGAATCGGCGTATAATAAATAAGATTTTTCGCTATAGAGCATTAATCTTATCTCACCGTCTCTTTTTAGAATTTCGCTTACTCTCTGCAATATTTCCGCTATTTTTGGAGTATGATGCAAAACCCCGTTGGAATAAAATATATCTATTTTTTCGTCATACTCAAAAAATGGATAATCATTATATACTTTTATTTTTTTATATATATCATATCCCATAGTATTTATTATTTTTTCGGCGGCGTCTAAATTATCTTCCGATATATCCGCTATAGAAACCTTATTTCCATTTTTTAAAAACTGTAACGATTCTATTCCATAACCGCATCCAAAATCTATAATGTTTTTTCCATAAGTATTATCAAGTCCTAAATATTCTCTCCATTTATTTTCTTTATTTCTCCATCCAGAGAGCGAATATCTCGTATTTTCAAAATCGCTTACAAATTTCTTAATATATTTTTTACTTTTATTTAATATTTCTTTACTTGGAATATAGCCGATATCGTCTACAGGAGGCGAACTCCATTCTAAAACTTGATTATCAAAATTATATTGTTTTGAAATATTTAGATTATTGTTCCATTTTACCCCCCCCGTATGAAATTATCTAATAATCTATTTCTAAATTCATCTCTCTTCTTTCTAAACGGTATAAACCAAGCCAAAGCGTCTATAATATTATTTATTCTACAATCTACTATTGGTAATTCTTTACCCAAATTAATAACTCTAGATTTTAACTCATTAAAATCAATCTTTAATTCTATAATGCTATCTATGATATAATCATTATTCACTTCCATTTTTAAAAATAATTTTTTAGCTTCTTCTTTTATTTTATCTTTACACTCTTTACTGTGTAAATACAGGACATCTTCTTGTTTACCTAAATATTCATCTCTGTTCCTTTTATAAGTCTCGTCTATCTCGCTCTTTTTATGCAAATAATGTCTATGTTCTACCAAAACATCAGGAACATAATGCAACCTGCCTATACCTATAGCTATGTATTCTATCCAAGTATCGTTAGCCAAAAACTTAAATATACCAGGCGTAAAATAACCTAATATCTCATACCATTTCCTACTAACCATAGGAAATGCACATATTTCTTCATGCATAATTCCATCGTCAAAATATATACAATAAATATCATCGGGAAACTTATCAGCTTCTTCATTTAGTCTCCTATCCCAACCTTTAGTTATCCAAACTTCGTCATCATTCGCCATAACTAATATATCGCCTTCACATTTTTCTGCTATAATATTCCAAGACTTTGAAACGCTCATAGGCTCTCCAATATGCGGCAAAACTCTCTTAAAAGGATTATTATATTTATTTAGCAAATTGTTTATAGAAACTATATAATCGTCTTTCTTATCATCATCGCTATCTATGTAAAAAAGTATTTCAACATTTTCTAACTTCTCCGTTGTTTCTATTACGCTTTCTATCATTACGCATACTCTATCGGGGCGTCCTCTTGTCGGGCATAATAAAGAAATTATTCTATTCATTTTATTTTCTCCTATTTATTTTTATTTCTTCCAATTCTTATAACTTCCACATTTTTAAAATCTTTAATATACCCCCAAGGGTCCAAGATAATTGAACCTGCAGGATATTCAAAATTATTAAAATCATCATGATTAGTCGCTATAAAAAATATTGACTTTTCAAGTTCAATTTTATCGCTATCGACATGCGGGTCATACATTTTAGTTTCTATATCGTATTCGTCTAATATATTTTTTAATAGAATAGCGGGACTTCCAACTATTATATTAGTTCCTTTCTTAAAAGATTTTCCTAAAATAGTAATTGGCAAATTATATTTTTCTTTTTGTTCTTTAATTAAATCTACAAGCCATTCCGTTTGTTTTTCTCTTTGCATCATTATATTTTCAAACCAATCGTATTTTAAATTTAGTTTTTTAGCTAGCCAAGAAAGCGCTATATTATCTCTCGGGTGACAACCTCCTCCGTCTGCCATTCCGCCATACAAATATTTCATACTAATTAATCTTTGGTCGGCTAAAGCGAAAGCGTTTGAAACGGCGTCTATATCCGCTCCAGTTTTATGACAAACTTCCATAAGCGTATTTATAAAAGATATCTTTGTGCTGATAAAAGTATTGTATCCAACTTTAATAAGCTCGGCATTTTTAATCGTGGTTCTATAAAACGGACGATTATGTAAAGTTTTATAAAATTCTTCAACTTTATTGGCAGCATTGATATCATCCACTCCGAACAATACAAACTCTGGATTTAAAAAGTTTTCTATTGTAGTTCCCATAGCGATAAAAAAAGGATTATAACATATTTTTACTTTGTCGTTTAATAAATGTCTTATCTCTCTATCGAAAGTTCCTGGCAATACGGTTGATATAATGACTACGATTTTATCATTTCCAACTATTTTTATATTTTCGGCTAATTCTTTCATTCCGTTTTTTAGAAAAGTATAATCGAAATCTACTCTCTCCTCAGGTATTCTGGTTATTCCTTCGTATTTTGGATTATGCGGAGTTTGTATTGCAACGAAAATAATTTCGGCAAACTCTACGACTTCTTTTACGCTTTTTATTTTAATATTAGTTTTATCTAATAATTCTTTAGCGCCTTCTTCCAAATACGGAAGTTTTTTAGTTTTAAGTATTTCCCCAACTTTAGGATTAATATCATATCCTATAACCTCATGACCTTTATCTTCCACAGCCAAAGCGCAAGGAAGCCCCAATTTCCCAAGTCCTATAAAACCTATCTTCATAATTTTAATTCTCCTTAATTATTTATATATTTTTAAAAATAATATTAAAAAATTAATACTATCATTACTTATTCTTTACATAAGAAATTTTAATGCCAAATAATTTTAATTTTATGATAAACCTCCTATAATGTTTTATCGCTACAGAAAATATATTTCTTAAAATATTAGACAAAGTAATAACTATTGGATTATAATTACATTTTCTTTTCTTTAAATTTATTGATATAAAAAAAATATATATATGGATATAATATCCATAAATTATTATTGAAAAGAAATAAGGCAAAAGTTTTTTATTTATTTCCTCTTGTATATAAAGAGGGGTTAAATAATATTGATGAAGCTTTTCAAACTCGTTGTATCTTTCTATCAATTCTTTATCAAAATATTTATTTAAAATATCTGAATATATTTTTTCATTATTAGTTTTATTAAATAAAAAATTATATTGATTATAATATAATCTCAGATAGTCGTAATGATGCAAAATTTCTAATTTTTGTCCGCAGAGAAAATTATAGAATGTATTTAAGCAAATACTACAATCAGAACAATACTTATCATACCTTTTTGTATCTAGCTCTAAAGCATCTTTATTACTATAACCAGCATCCATATTACATATATATAATTCTTCATATATCGACTTGTATCTATTACAGAAATACACAGTAATTAAACATTGAAGCATATCTTCACTATAAATTAAATGACTATCAGGTAAATATTTTATAGTTTCTTTTATTATTTCTCTCTTGAAAGCTTTACCACACATATTATGTGGGAGTTTAGTGCTCAATGCCTCATTAAATAGATAATTTTCATTAATAGCACTTCTACTAGATGATAAATACCATTGAACCTCTTTTTCTTCTTTAATTTTTTTCTTCTTATTAAAATTTGAAGATACTGCTTTAACGCTAAAATGAATAATATCATATTCTTTATTAATAGAATTGTAAATTATTTGAAGGGCGTCAGTTGTTAATCTATC
>CAKVCJ010000124.1 GCA_934725655.1 uncultured Brachyspira sp. | reverse complement strand
AAAAGAAAAAGAGGAATATTTTTATTTTGTTACAAGAGATATTGCTGATAAAAATAAATTAAAAAGATTATGGATATTTCAGTATATACTTTTATATTTAATATCGGTAAAAGATTATGACAAGATAGAAGAGATATCTCATTACACTAGTATAGAAGTATTTGATGAAATGGCTTTTGATAGGAGATATGATAAAGCAGAAGAAGCTAATTTAAAAAATTATCATAGTTATCTTAAGAAAAATAAGTTTAGAATGACAAGTGTAAAGAATGCTAATGACCCTAAAGAAGGTAAAATTTTAATGCAGCTTCTTAGAGATAATAGCTTAAATGTAAAACATTCTAAAATTAATAACTTTATAGCACTTCAAACTTCTTTCAGCAGATGTAAAGATTCACTTACTATGTATAGACTATATGGTAAAAATGACAACAAAGAAGGTACAGGATGCTGTTTGGTTTTTAATAAGTCTTTTTTTGATACTTCTTTTAATAATATAAACTCAAGTATACTTTTTTCTTTTTCTTATAACAAAGATAATAATTCTTATATGGAGTCTTATGAAGAGAATACTTTGCCATTATATTATGTGCTTTATTATAATTATAGAAAGAATGAAATAATATTTAATCCTTGTGAATCTGATTATAATACCCTTATAATAAACTTGAACAAAAATTATAATACTCTTTGGAATGATGGAAAAGATTCTTATGATAAATTAAGAAACAAAATAGGATATATTTTTAATAATATATTTGATATTATTAAGTCTTTTAATAGTGAGGAGTTAGAATATTCTTGTCAGCTTCTTATGAATATACAGTACTTAATAAAAGACTCTTCATTTGTAGAAGAACAGGAGATGCGTATTATACAGCTGCTTGAATATGGAAGCAATCCTTTGCATATAGATGATAATATGAAACGCTCTTACAAAAACTATTTGTATTTATTTGATAATAAGGCATTAAAAGAGGTAATACTTGCTCCAAAGGTTAAAGATGCTGATTTTTTGGTTGAGAAGTATAATGATAGATTAGCAAAAGCTACTAATATATATAATTCAGAAACAGTAAAAAATAAATATAGAATTAATGTGTATGTATCAAATGCTCCTATATCTTAATAGTTTTATAGGGTTTAATTTTTATAATAAAAGCAGTTTAAATATTTTTATTAATTTCATATGTAATTATTATTTTTATATTTAATTTTTGTTAAATATAAAATTTTATGTATATTTTATCATTGCTTTTTAAATAAATGTTTACATACTATTTAAATATAGGTTTTTATATTAAGTAAGAAGTATATAAAATATAAGGAGTTAACTCCTATGAAAAAAATATTTTTGTTTTTATTTTTGATTATTATTTCATCATGTCAAAAAGAGCGTCCTAATATACTTGCTCCGGATAATATTATAACTTCTCCAGAAACTAATTATGTTACAAATTTTGTTACTAATAATGGAATAATTACTATTACTTTAGATTATATAAATAGTCAAATATCTGCTTTATCTTTTGAGGTTCCAGATACACCTGATGATGTTAAGGAAGTTTTTACTGATTTTATATATAAATCAATACCAGTACTTCCAGAAGGTACTCCATATCCTCAATTAACTATGCAATTAAAATCAAAATGGATAATAGAACCTTATACTCCAATAAGTATAAAAGCTTTTACAAATGTTTTTCAAAAGAAAATATATACTTTAGCAACTAATATAGGCTGTGAGGTAAAAGGTGATATAAAAACTGCTTTGAATCCTAGTGATGATGGTATAGATAATGCTTGGTTAGATGTATAGTTTTCTTTGTCATTAAAAACTAATTTTCAAATTACTCCAAAAGAATTGTCTGAAACTATGACAAGTATGCCTATAAAAATAACTTTTAAAAGAAAAACAACTTCACCAATAATTTGGGAAGATGATACAGCTGCTGTAATACCATAATAAATTTATTTTTTAGCTAAAAAGTTTATAGTCTTATTATCTTGACAAATAGTATATTATTAATATATAATTAAAATATCTCAGATAAGGACTTTTTATTATGAAGAGAATATTTTTTGTATTATCTATTATAGTATTTATGTTTTTTATTTCTTGTGAAAAAGATAAAAAAAATATAGAAAAACAAGTGGATAAATTACTTGAGAATGTTGATGAAAAGATAGATGAGGGATTAAATACTGCTAATGATGCGATAGATAATAGTTTAGATATTGCTGGAGAGGCTATAGATAATAGCTTAGATAAGGCAGGAGAGACTATAGAAGATGTTAAGAAGAATGCTGAGGACACTTTAAGTAAATCATTGGAAGAGGCATCAAAATCTATAGAAGAAGCAAAAGATAGTTTAAAAAAGTAGGTTTATGAATAAAAAAGCAGCTATAGTTTTCTGGAGCAAAACAGGTAATACTAAACTTATGGCGAATGCTCTTAAAGAAGGGATAGAACTCGAGAAATATCAAGCGGATATGTTTAAGGCATATAATTTTGATAAAAATAAGGCTATGGAGTATTCGATAATAGCTTTAGGATGTCCTGCTATGGGGGCTGAAACTTTGGAGGAGAGTGAGTTTTTGCCTATGTATAATGATATAAAATCTGTTCTTAAAACTAAAAGAGTATTTTTATTTGGTTCTTATAGCTGGGGTGATGGAAAATGGATGAGGGATTGGGCTCATGATGCCAAAAACAATGGTATTACTCTATTTAGAGAGCCTATTATAGCAAAAGAAAAACCTACTGATGATATATTGTTAAAAATGAAAGAAGTAGGGGCTGATTTGTTAAAAGATTAAAAATTATTGGAGGAAATCTTTATGGATAAAAAAATTATTATTACTATTAGCAGAGAGTTTGGAAGCGGGGGAAGATTTATAGGAGAAAATGTGGCTAAAAAATTAGGTGTTGCTTTTTATGATAAGGCTATTATAGAAATGGCCTCTGACAAAACAGGATTTTCTCAGGATTATATAAAAGAAAATGAACAAAAATTAACTTCTCCTTCTTTATTTAATTTTGCGATATCAGGGTCTTATGCAGGTAATATGGTATTTGGCAATGGGGAATCTTTGCAAGACACTATGTTTTTTGCTCAGAGCAATGTTATTAAAGAAGTTGCTAGTAAACATTCTTGTGTAATAGTTGGAAGATGTGCTGATTATGTTTTAGAGAAATTTGATAATTGTATTAATATTTTTATACATTCAGATATTGAAAATAAAATAAATAGAGCTGTTAATGAATATAAATTAGATAGTAATAGTATAGAAAAGATTCTTAAAGATAGAGATAAATTAAGAGCTAAACATTATAATTATTATACTGGAAAAGTATGGGGAGATGCAAGAAATTACCATGCTTGTTTTAATAGCGATTATATAGGATTAGAAAAGGTAGAAGATATTATAGTAGATATGGCTAAAAGTATATAAGGATTTTGCTTACTAATGAAAATAATAGCCGATTTGCATACACATACAATAGTAAGTCAGCATGCTTTTAGTACTGTAGACGAGATTATAAATGCTGCTAAGGAAAAGGGATTTTTAGCTGTCGCTATTACTGATCATGGGCCGAAATCGAGTGATGGAGCTAAGACTGTGCATTTTAAGTCTATGCATAATATACCTGAATATGTTAATGGTATTAGGGTGCTTAGAGGGGTTGAAGCTAATATTATAGATTATGATGGAAATATTGATTTGAAAAAGAATGTTCTTGAATGTTTAGATTTTGTTATAGCTTCTTATCATGAAGATTCTATTACACCTTCAAATATAGAATCTCATACTAATGGGTATGTTGGTTTAATTAAAAATAATTATGTTGATTGTCTTGGACATGTGGGTAACCCTAAATTTGAATTTGATATGGAAAAGATAATTAAACTTTGTAAGGAATACAATAAACTTATAGAAATAAATTCGGCTTCTTTTAAGGTGAGAAAGGGCAGTGATAAAAATTGCAAAGAAGCTGCATTATTATGCAAAAAATATAATTTAAATATTGTAGTGACTTCAGATTCTCATTCAAAATATAATGTAGGCAATCATGAAGCTGCTTTGAATATGCTTGAAGATATTAATTTTCCAGAAGATTTAATTTTGAATGCTGATTTTGATAGGCTTATGAATTATCTAAACAATAGAAATAGAAATTAAGTATTACTTTTATTATTGATTTTTTACGGCGAGCTGTCCGCATCCTGCTAAAATTTCTTGTCCTTGTTTGAATCTCTCAACAACTTCTATTCCATTATCTTTTAATATGGATTTAAATCTTAATATAATATCTTTATTTGGTCTTTGAAGTTCTGGAGCATGCTCTACAGGGTTCATCGGTATGATATTAACTTTGAAAGGAAACTCTTTTTTTAAATTTACTAATCTATAAGCATCATTAACAGAATCATTAACATCTTTTATTAAAACCCACTCGAAAGTAATCATTCTTTTACCGTTTTTGCTGTATCTTTTAAGTATATTTATGAGGTTTTCTATTGGGTATTTTTTATTTATAGGCATTATTTTATCTCGAACTTCATTTTTAAGTGAGTGCAAAGAAACAGCCAATCTGCAGTCTAAATCTCTCTCTATTAATTGTTTTATCCCTGCAACCTCTCCAGATGTTGATATAGTTATATGCCTTATTCCTAAATTAAATCCCTTATAAGAGTTAATAGTATCTATTGCTTTGAATAAATTTTTCGTATTAGCTAAAGGTTCGCCCATACCCATAAATACTATGGAATTAACCTTCTTTGTAACGGCACGCATTAATATAAACTCAGCAAGTATTTCATCAGCAGTAAGGTTTCGTGAAAGCCCCATACTTCCAGTAGCACAAAAAGCACATCCATATCCGCATCCAACCTGTGATGATAAACAAAAAGTTATTCTGTTATTTTTGCCGAGTATTACAGATTCTATTTTTTTCTTATCATATAATGATATTAGTAATTTTCTCGTACCATATTCATCTTCTGTAATGGATTCTATTTTAGAGTTATGTATAAAATAATTTTCATCTAATAACACTCTTAAATCTTTTGGAATATTGCTCATCTCTTCAAAAGAAATGGCATACTTTTTATATATCCAATTTAATATTTGAGATGCATGAAATTTAGGAAAATTATTCTCAATACAGAATTTAGATAAATCCTCTTCTGATACATTCATTATAGATATTTTTTTTGGCATACGGCTTAATTTTTTTATTATATATATTTTTTAGCTTATAACCTATAAGCTTATATTATTAAACTCCTCAGCAGCTTGTCTTAGGTTTAGCAGGTTTTGAATCGCTTGAAGAAGAGGAAGAAGTGCTATTTTTTCCCTTGTAATCATTAACATAAAAACCAGAACCTTTAAATATTACTCCGGCATTTAAAGATATAATTCTTTTAGCTGTTCCTTTACATACAGGGCATTTAGCTTTAGGTTCAGCAGTCATAGACTGAAACTCTTCAAACTCATGTCCGCATTTATTACATTTATATTCATAAGTAGGCATATTATTTTCTCTCCAGATTAACAATTACAATATTTTAATTAAAAAATATATATCAAAACTAAAATCTGTCAAGTATGTATAGTTATTTTATTTGTTTAGAGTTATGATTGATTACAAATAAAATTTACAAAATGCAATAATATATGTTATAGTAGTATATGCAATAATTTAAAATTATGATTGAAAAATTTGTTTTTCATTTTATAATTTAATATATTAATTAACATAATATTATTTGGATGAATTAATGCTAACAACAATTATTGATAAAATAAAATATTTCTATGGAGAGAGGAGAAAGTTATTTATTTTAATATTATCCTCTTGGTTTTTATTTATTGTATTAATAGGAGTTATTATAGGATTAACTAAAAAACCTGATGTAGTTCCTTTAACTCCAGAAGAAGAAAATGCTATGATTTTGAATGATGTTATAAAAAATGATGATAAAAAGATTATAGAAGGAGAGATGCTTTCAACAAAAAATAATTTGAGTTTTGAAGAATTAGAACGCTCAAGGAATTATGTAGAAAGCCGAAAAA
>CAKVCJ010000123.1 GCA_934725655.1 uncultured Brachyspira sp. | reverse complement strand
TATATTTTTTATATAGATGCCTCTTATGTATTTTCGCCTGAGGGCAAGTTAATATACAGCAATAATATCTATACTGCCAAAAAGTTTTTAGAAAATAATTCTAATGATATGATTTATAATGGAATAATAAAATCCAACACTCCCCCTGAAAACTTTGTTTATTTGATTCTTCATAAGAGACTCTATGATTATATATCAAAAAATAAATCTAATTATATAGACAAATTAATGCAAACAGATTTGCAGATATTTTATGATGATATAAGAGAGTATATTTTTAGAGAAGAAGTATATACTGGAAATTTTAAATACATAAGGTTTTTAACTAAAACAAAATATAAATACTATACAGGTAAAGATTAAAGATTAAATAATTTTTTTATTTCTATAGTATTATATTTTGCAGTGCCGCCTTTTAACTGCACCATTTCCTCAGATACAGCCGATGCAAAATCAAGGACTTTTCTTATATTCAAATTATTTAAAATAGCGTAGCTTAAAGCAGCCGCAAACGAATCCCCAGCTCCAACAGTATCAACAACTTTTACTTTGTTTGAAGGCTTAAATATATATTCACCCTCATAAAGTACAGAAGCCCCCTCTGCACCAAGTGTTAAAAATATATATTCAATATTAAAATCTTTACTTAACACTTTTAATAATTTTTCATTATCATTTTTTAATGATGTATAGAATATATTTTTTATAGTATAAAGCTCATCATCATTTATTTTTAATATGTTAATAAACTCTAAGGCTTCTTTTATCTTTTCTTTGGTATAATAATTTTTTCTAAAAGTGACATCGCATACTTTATATTTAGAATTAATATTATTATATATTTTTTTTATAGTATTATACGAGCATTCATTTCTTTGAGATAAAATATTAAAATAAAACAAGTCATATTTTTCTTTGAGAGCATTTTCTACCCCCTCATTATATTTTATATTATCCCAAGCGGCATTTTCATGAATTATATAATCAGGCACCTTATTTTCATTAAGAAATACAGTTGCTTTTCCTGTATTATAGTTATTATTTATTTGTATTAGAGAAGAGTCAATATTTTCTTTTTTTATAAAATCAATAGCATCATTAGCTAATTTATCATTACCCAATGCCGTTATAAACTTTAATTTATCATCATTATTTAAAAGTCTGGATAGTTGAATAGAATAATTAAATGGTGCACCTCCTATTACAGATACATCATTATACACATCATATAAAAGTTCGCCAAATGTGAGTATATTAAACATTTAATATTATCTCCTTAAAAAACTATTTCTAAAAAATTATTTATTAGTGTCTCTATTAGGAGCTTTAAGATTGAGACGTATTATCTCTTCATTCGATATTATAGTTCCAGCTTGAGGACTATAATCATAAATATATCCCTCTCCCTGAACTACTATTTTGGCATTATTATTAGAAACTATATAAGATATATTGTTTAAAGCATCTCTAAGTGAAAGTCCGTATATATTAGGCATAATGTTGTTAGTATAAATAATATTATCTTTTGGTACTAAAGATAAAAATTCATTAGTATTTATGGTGTGTATTTCTCCGTCAACGAGTCCTAAATATGGAATAATCTGATTAGCAACCTGAGCAAAAAGCGGAGCAGCCACTCTTCCTGCAGCGAGCCCTCCGGAACCTTTAGGGTCATCTAATAAAACTAATATAGAAACTTTAGGGTCTTCTAAAGGGAAACCGCCTATAAAGATAGATTGATAATATTTTTCAGCTCTATCTGTAGAACCCGCCCTATAAACTTCTGTAATGGCAGTGCCAGTTTTACCGACAACATCTATATTAAGCAAATTAGCCCTGCTTCCTGTAGAACCTGATTCAACACCCTTTCTAAGAAGAAGTCTTGCTATTTGTGAATATTGCTCTTCTATTATTCTTTCTTTTTTTAAATTGTTTGTTAATATTAATTTTTTTTCTCCGTCAAAAATAGAATCTACAACATGCATCTGAACTTTATATCCGCCATTTAAAAGCGGTAAATATGAGGAGGCTATTTGCATGGGCGTTACACTCAAATCATAACCTATTGCTAAATAACCGCGTGAGAATCTGTGCCAATCTTTTAAATCATGATATATTCCAGTCCATTCATTTCTATATTTTCCAATTACATCTGTAGCATCGCCGAATCCGAATCTTTTTAAATATTCATATAGGAATTTTTTATCCACTCTCTCAGCAACTGTAACAACAGCATAATTGCAGCTATATTTTAATATATCATTAAAAGCTATTTTTCCATGCGGATAATCGCAGTGTATTCGAGTTTGTTTACTATAATCATAATACCCATTACAATAAAAAATTTCATCGCTATTAGCAACTCCCTCTTCTAAAGCTGCAAGTTCCACAAATATTTTCATTGTAGAGCCCGGATAAATAGTGCTCATTATACTTCTATCTAATCTTTCGTTATTAACATATATGAAAGGGTTGTTTGGGTCAAAAGAGGGGTATGAATAATTAGCTATAATAGCACCAGTATTGACATCAGAAACTATAAAAGTAACAGATTGAGGCGATTTTTCTGCTACGGTTTTTAATACCTCATTTCTTACTATTGTTTGTATATCTCTGTCAAGCGTTAGAACCAAATCCTTTGATTGTCCGTTTACAGAAGATAATACATTTTGATAAGTAGCTTCTAATCCTGCATATCCTTCTGTTTCAGATTTATTCATATAGCCTATAACATGGGCAAATATATCTCCGTATGGATAAAATCTCTTATAGCTTTCAACTCCATAAATACTTTTAATATTATATTTGTTTTTTACTTCTTTTATTTTGTTATGAACATCTAAACTAACATTTCTTGCTAATCTTATAGTTCTTCTTTTGTTTTTTAATAATTCTGCAAACTTTTCTTTAGTGATGCCGAGTAATCTTAATATTTCATCATATCCATCATTTACATTAACGCCTTCTTTCCCGTCCAATTCTGCTACAGAGAGCGTATCTATATATATAGTGTAGGCTGGTATATTGATTGTAAGAGGACGCATTTTAGAGTCATAAATAGTTCCTCTTGGCTCATTTGAATCATTTGCAGTTTGAGTGGACTCTCTTTCTTTGATAGCTAACACATAAAGTTTCTGAGTGAGCATGAGTACGATAACTAAGAAGAATATTGCAAAAACGTATATTTTTTTCATTGTGTTAACAAAAAAACGAAAAATGAGGCGGCGAACGGATTCGAACCGATGAATAAGAGTTTTGCAGACTCCTGCCTTACCACTTGGCTACACCGCCATATATTTTGATTACAATAGTATATAACAAATAAATTAAAAAGTCAATACATTATTTCTTATAAATCTTTTAGAATATGATTTTATGTATTTAATATTATAAAACTTAACTTATAATTTTTTTAGACAGTAAATAATTATGAAATTAATTTATTTGAAATAATTTTGGTATATTATATAATTTTGTAAAAATTAATAAAATTATGGAGTCTTTTATGAATGAAGTATTCAATAAAATAAAGGGTAAGCTTATAGTATCTTGTCAGGCATTGGAAGATGAGCCATTATTTAGTTCTTTTATAATGGGAAGAATGGCTTTGGCGGCAACTCAGGCAGGTGCGGGCGGAATAAGAGCAAATACTGTTGTGGATATACAGGAAATTAAAAAAAATACTAAGCTTCCTATCATAGGTATAATAAAGAGAAATTACGGAGATTGTAATGTATATATCACTCCTACTATGAAAGAAATAGATGAATTATGTGCGGAGGGGGTTGATATAATAGCAATAGATGCTACTAAAAGAGAAAGACCAGATAAGGTTCAATTAAAAGATTTTGTAAAAGCTATTAAAGAGAAATATCCTAATCAAATTATAATGGGAGATATATCAGATGTATCTGAGGCTGTTTATGCTGAAGAGATAGGGATTGATATAGTAGGCACTACATTATGCGGATATACTGATTATACAAAAGGAAATGAGCCTTTGGTTACTTTGGAGAAAGTGTTGCAATCTGTAAAAATACCTGTTATTGGTGAGGGGAATTTGGATACACCTGAAAAGGCAAAAAAAGGTATAGAGATGGGAGCATTAGCCGTTGTTGTTGGTGGGGCTATAACAAGACCTAAGCAGATAGCTGAGAAATTTGTAAAAGCTATAGAAACTTTATAATAATATAAAAAAATTATATTTTTGTACTATTTTTTATTTATTATGTTATAATGTCTTTTAAAAATAAATTAGGAGAAAAATTGATATGATGAAGAATTCATTCGCGTTGCTTCAAAAAATAGGCAGATCGTTTATGCTTCCTATTGCGATACTTCCTATGGCTGGTATATTATTGGGCGTAGGCGGTGCTTTTACAAGTCCGACTTTGATAGAAACTTATAATTTAACATTTTTGAAAACTGGCACACCGTTAAATTATATTTTAGTATTATTATTTAATGCTGGAAATTTTGTATTTGCTAATTTACCTCTATTATTTGCGGTTGGTATAGCTATAGGTATGGCAAATAAAAGTAAAGAGACGGCTGCTCTTTCTGCTGTGGTAGGGTTTTTATTGTTTCATACTGTTATAGGGGTTATATTAAGATTTCAAGGACATACTCCAGATAATACAACAGTAGATGCTTTAATGGCTGCTGGTATGAGTGCAGGAGAGGCTGCGGGTACTGCTGCTTTATATGCGAGAGAATTAGGAATATTTACATTGCAAACGGGAGTATTCGGCGGTATTATATGCGGTTTATTATCTGCTTTTATCACTAATAAATTTGCCAATCAAACATTACCTGATTATTTAGCATTCTTCAGCGGAAATAGATTTGTTGCTGTTTTAACTATGGTGTTTTTTATACCATTAGCTGCTATATTTCCTTTTATATGGCCTAGCATATTTGGAGTTATAGTGAAAGCGGGTGAATTATTTGCTGCTACTGGATATATAGGAACATTCTTCTATGGTTTTGCGATGAGAATATTAAATGTATTTGGGCTTCACCATGCTATATATCCATTATTTTGGTATACAGAATTAGGCGGCGTATTGGAAGTGGGCGGACAATTGGTTGCCGGCGGACAGAGAATATTTTTTGCACAATTGGCTGACCCTACAGTAACACATTTTAGTGCTGCTGCTACTAGGACTATGACAGGCGGATTTTTACCTATGATGTTTGGGCTGCCTGCTGCTGCTTTGGCTATGTATCATGTGGCTGATGATGAAAACAAAACAAAGGCAAAAGGTATTTTATTATCTGCTGCTTTAACTTCTTTCTTAACTGGTATTACTGAGCCTTTAGAGTTTACATTCTTATTTATAGCACCTCCTTTATATGTTGTGCATGCTGTTTTAGAGGGATTGGCATATATGTTGATGTATATGTTAAATGTTGCTGTAGGTATTACATTTTCAAGAGGCTTGATTGACTTTATATTCTTTGGATTATTACAAGGAATAAGTAAAACTTCTTATCAGTGGATATTAATATTAGGCCCAGTATATGCGGTTGTTTACTATTTTGTATTTAGATTTTTAATAATTAAATTTAATTTTGCTACACCTGGAAGATCAGGAAGTGAAGTTAAATTATATAGAAGGGCAGATTATAATGAGAGAGAGGGGGCAAAAGCAAATGAAGCTGTTTCTAATGATGATGAGAGTATAATAGATTCTATAGTAGAAGCATTGGGCGGAATAGAAAATATAGATAATATAGATGCTTGTATAACAAGATTAAGAGTAACAGTAAAAGACCCTAGTAAAGTTGCTAGCGATGATGTTTGGGCTTCTCTTAATTCTAAAAAGGTTTTGAGGGCTGGAAACGGAATACAGGCTATTTATGGAACGCAGGCTGAAGTTTATAAGAATAAAATTATACAAAAATATAATATAAAATAAAATATTTGTTATAAAAATAATAAATGTTATAAAGGCATATGCTTTTTTAAGTATATGCCTTTTTTATATTTTTCTTCATTATTATTTATTTGATTTTTATTGTTAAAATGTTATAATAGCAAGAACATTTTTTAAGGATGAAATTCTATGGCTGTAAAAA
>CAKVCJ010000122.1 GCA_934725655.1 uncultured Brachyspira sp. | reverse complement strand
ATCTGCTTTATTCTCATAAGGAAAATTATCAAAATTAGGATTTGCTTTTACTTCTCTGTAATAGTAATTAGAATAATAATTTTCTCTTTCCCATTTAGTTATTATAGTGTCATTAGGGTCGCTTTCATATCCTTGATAATTGTCCTCATAAAGAACTAAATTTTTTACAGAAAAACCTTTATAGTTTGTAGCAATATTACTTGGTCCTTCTTTGTATCTATCTTGTATATTATAAACTTCGTAATAATAAGCATTAGTTCCGTCTAAAGAAGATTCAAATATATAATTTTTATCTTCTCTATAATTTATAGAATCATATACATATTCTATATCGCCGTTATCTTTGAAAGTATATTTAGCTCTGCCGCTTATAATGATTTTGTTTTTTACCTTATCCAAAAATGCCGCATCTGACTGTGATAATATTTTTGCTGCAGGTATAGTTTCATTTGACTCTATAGATTCATTTGTGTTTACTTCACCATTATTAGTATCTGTTTTACTTCCGCATTGAATGATAACTAAAGACATTATAGTAATTAATAAAAATATTCTCTTCATAATTCTATCCTCAGTATTTTAATATAATATAATTTTGTTATAAAGCAATATAAAGTTTTTAAATAAATATTTTGAGTTTGGTTTTTGAATAACGATATTTTACTTATTTCTCATTTCATCATAATTTTTTGTCATTATGTTATACCAATAATCTAATTTAGCATTATCATCGCCTTCTATATCTTTGAAGTAGAAAGGTATTAAAAATCTTATCTTTATTTTTTTAAACGGTCTTAAAACAAAACTTTTAGCCCTCATAATATCTCTAGTACCATATATAACAACAGGAAGCACAGCCACATCTTCACATCTCTCAGCAATTTTTAATATTCCTCTTTTTGGTTTTTTAATCTCTCCGTCTTTGCTTCTAGTACCCTCTGGATATATAATTATGCTTGTTTTTGATTTTAACCTATCTTCCATATCATCTATAGATTTTGCCGCCCCTATAGTGCCTCGCTTTACAAATATATAATTAGCAACACTCATACCAAAACCAACCATAGGCACTTTTCCATAGGTGTCTTTAGAAACAAAAGCAAACATTCCTTTAAATATCGCAAAACAGCAGAATATGTCAAAAGCACTTTGATGATTTGGAGTAATTAAATAAGTTTTTTTACAATCATAATTCTCACTGCCTTCAATATCAAAAGAAATAAAGGCACTCTTCATCAAAAAAGTCCCCCATAATTTTGCTATATTATGAGTAATTTTTATTGAAAGCCTCTTGCTAAAAGGTCTTACTAAAATAAACAAAATCAAAGCTGCTATAAATAAAATAATAGTAAAAAGTACATTTAATAAAATATAAAATACGCTAAATATAATCATAAAAAAGAGTTTAATATAAATAAAAAAATTATCAATAGCCTAAATTATTATTTTTTGTATTATTGATGAAAAATATAAAATCATCATTTTACAACAGTTTGAAAATTATATCCTAAAAAAGTTTTCCATTTATCATCATTAGGGTTTAAAGCATTAGGTACTTTCAAAGTTGTGAGTTGTGTACAAGCAGCAAATACATCTTTTCCTATATTTTTTATATTATCAGGAGTTGTTCCAAAATAAGTAACTTCAGTTAAAGATAATGATGGTGAAAATGAAATATCGCCTATAGAATCTAAAGAAGATGGAAGAGTTAAAGTTATTAATCCAGAATATGCAAATGCACCAGCTTCTATAGCAGTTACAGACTCTGGTATTACCAATTCTTTTAATGATGACGCTGTAAAAAATGCACTATCTCCTATTGTTATAAGAGAATTGCCTAATGTTAACTTTTCTAATTTAGAGCATATAAAAAAAGCTCCCTCTCCTATTGATGTTACAGAGTTTGGTATTGATATATATTTCAAAGAAGATAACATATGAAAAGCATAAGATTCTATAACAGTGATTTTATTATCTGGAAATACAAAAGTAAATATCACATCTTCTTGATTATTAATACCTTCAGCAAACATATAACTTTTTATAGAATCATAATTAATACCGCTTATATCTATGATTATATTATTAACTAAAAGATTTTTAGCCGCTGTGTAAATTAAAAAAGAAAGAGAAGTCTCTTCTGAATACGAGCTTTTTGGTGTTCCTTTAAGTATTACTTTATATATACCTTTTTCTTGAAAATATGATTTCAAGTTTTCTTCTATCTGCTTAATTATAATAGAATCATCTTGAGAAATATCTACACCATATTTTTTTAACTCTTCTTCTGTAACAGGAGGAATAGTTGTTGTATTTTGATTATTATTTTCCTGCTGTTTATTATTTTCCGCACTAATAGGATTAGAACAAGAAATTACAACTAAAAAAGATAATACTATTAATATAATATTTTTAAACATATACATACCCTCAGTCTACTAATGTTGTTTAACTTCAGTAAAATTGCCTCCTAAAAAGTTCTTCCAAGTATTATAATCTGGATTAGAAACATTTGGAAGTATTAAAGTTGTAAGAGGAGCACTGCCGAACACGCTTTCTCCAACAGAAGTTATACTATCTGGAGATGCACCTAAATAAGTAATAGTAGTTAAAGATGAAGAACCTGAAAACGCTTCGTTTCCTATGGCTTTAACTGAAGCAGGGATAGTTAACTCTTTTAATTTAGAATATGTAAATGCATTCATTCCAATACTTTGAACATTATTACCTAATATTAAATTTTCTAATTTAGAACATTGTTGAAATGCTAAAGCACTAATACTAATAACTGAATTCGGTATTTCTATTTCTTTTAAATAATATGCAAAAGTAAAAGCAAACATTCCTATTGTCTCTATTTTATCTTCTGGAAATATAATGCTTAAAGTTATATTATAAGATGAAATTCCAGCAAACATATAACTATCTATAGTTTTTGATTCTGAAAAATCAATATTTTTTAAATCAAGTACTATATTATCTGCAGAAATATTTTGTGCTGAAGCCAAAACTAATACAGCAAGAGAAGTTTGCTGAGAATATTTAGCTTTTGGTTTTCCTGTAAATATTACTCTATATGAACCCATTTCCGTATGATAAGCTTTTAAATTCTCTTCTATTTTTTTGCTTATTACGCTATCCTCCAAGCCTATATCTATACCATATTTTACTATCAATTCTTCTTCTGTAGGCTTTGTAGGCGGTATTACTGTAGAACCTCCATCGCCTGTATTTCCAGAATCACCGCCGTTTCCAGAATCATTTCCAGAGCCTCCTCCTGTTTGTCCTGAATCGCCTCCGTTTACTATATCTCCATTACCTCCGCTATTCGGACTGCTTGGATTTGAACAAGAAATTGCCGCCAAAAAACATAACATTATTAATACAATTTTTTTATACATAAAACCTCCAAAATAAATTACTGTTTTTTTATTTCAGTAAAACTGCCTCCTAAAAAAGTTTTCCAAGCAGGGTCGTCTATATTTTCAGCGTTAGGTATTATTAAAGTTTTAAGATTAGCACAATTATCAAATATACCGCTTCCTTTAGTTGTTATATCATCTGGAGTTTTACCTAAATATGTAACAACAGTTAAAGATAATGCACCATTAAATGCATTATTACCAATAGACTTTACTGATGCAGGTATGCTTAACTCTTTTAATGATTGACAATATATAAATGCTCCATCTCCTATAGTTTCTAAATTATCTCCAAATGTTATTTTTTCTAAATTTAAACAACTCTGAAAAGCATAAGAGCCTATTGTTTTTACAGAATTAGGTATATTTATTTCTTTTATAGCATACAACAAAAAAAATGCATAAGAATCTATAGTTTTAATTTTGTATACAGGAAATATAAAATTAAGAGGTATCTCTGGAAGAGTTCCTCCTAAAAACATAAAGCTGCCTATAGCATTATTTTTAAAATCAATATTACTAATATCTACATTTACCGAATTAGCACCAACTGTATTAGCAGCATTTAAAATTAAATATGCAAGTGATTTTGCTGTTGTATAATAGAAATCATAATCTTTTGGAATACCTTTTAATATTACCTTATAACTTCCTTTTTCATCAAAATATAATTTTAAATTTGATTCTAATTGCTTGCTTATAACATCATCATCTTGAGAGATATCTATTCCATACTTTTCTAATTCTTCAGGAGGCGTAACAGTTTCAACTTTATTTGTATCACCAGTTTGATTTGTATTTGTAGTATTAGGACTATTTGGATTTGAACAAGCTATTATAAATAAAAAAGAAAATATTATTAATAGATTTTTTTTATACATAAGCCCTCACAAATAAAATTATTTATGTTGTTTAACCTCAGTAAAGTTACCGCCCAAAAAGTTTTTCCATTCATCAAATTTTGGATCTGCAACATTCGGCAATATTAAAGTTTTAGCTGTAGAAGGAAATACATTTCCACTATGAGATATAGCATTAGGGCTTGTTCCTAAATAAGTAACAGTAGTTAAAGAATTTCCAAATGGGCTTTTTCCTATTAATTTTACAGATGCTGGTATTAATATTTCTTTTGCTATTGCATAAGAAAAAGCATAATCTCCTATATATTCAAGTTTGCTGTTTTCAGTAAATGTTATTGTTTTAAGCACCTCATCTGCCTGAAAAGCAGCAGCTTTAATTCCAATAACGGAATCTGGTATTTTTATCTCTCTTAAATAGTTATTTAAAAATGAAAATGCATTACCTTCTATAACCCTTATACTGCTTTCAGGAAATATAAATTTAAAATTAAAATAACCTAAAGAAATTCCTCCTCCTCCGTGAAACATATAAGATTTTATTTTTCTCTCATTAAAATAAATCTTAGTAGCATCTATAGTTATTTCGGATGCAGATAATTCTTGTGCAACTTGTAATACTAATCTCGCAAGTGAATTTCTTTGTGCATATTGCTTTTTTGGTGTTCCTATAAATATTACTTTATCTTTACCATAACCATGAACTTGCCTATATTTTTGTAATTTAGTTCTTATTTGTTCTTTTATTTTAGCATCATCTTGAGAAATATCTATTCCATATTCCATTGCTTCGGCATCTAAAATAGGTACAGGCGGCATTAAAGGCGGTTCTATAGGAGTCCAAGGCTCACCGCCTGTACTTCCTCCATCTCCAGTATTTCCAGAATCGCCGCCGCTTCCAGAATTACCACCATCACTTCCAGAGCCTCCTCCGTTTACTATATCGCCCTGATTAGTGCCATCTGGACTGCTTGGGCTTGAACATGACATTGCAAAAATTAAACATAAAATTAATAACATTATTTTTTTATACATAAATTCTCCAAAATAAAATTACTTTTGTTCTTTTACCTCAATAAACTTACCGCCTAAAAAAGTTTTCCATCTCTCATCACTAGGGTCGACAGCATTAGGTACTATTAAAGTCCTTAAACTATTACAAAAATATAATATTGTATCATTATTTTTTAACAAATATGGTAAAGTACCATTATAAGTTACTGTAATTAATTTCAAACAACTTGCAAATGCATGATCTCCTATTGATGTTACAGAAGCAGGTATAGTAAGACTTAATAATTTTGAAGAATTAGCAAACGCTCCTGAACCTATTGAAATAACTGATTCGGGTATTACCAACTCCTCTACTGCTGAATATGAAAAAGCACTATTTCCTATAGTTTCAAGATTCTTACTTAAAGTTAATTTTTCTAATTTCTTAGCTTGTTGAAATGCATAAGAACCTATATTAATAACAGAATCTGGTATTAATATTTCTTTTGTATTATATATACAAGTAAAAGCATGCATTGCTATAGTTTTTATTTTATCTTGTGGAAATATAATATTTATAAAAATATTTTCAGAATTATCAACCACATATCCAGAAAACATATCTGAATTTATAGTACCATTTTGAAAATTAATATTTTGTATATCCATATCTATATTCATACTACTATTAATTTTCACTGCTGCTTTTAAAGTCAAGTTATATAAAGATTCATGTCTGCCATAATTTTCGGGGCTGTCCTAGATAACTTAAATTTGTTAAAATTTAAGTATGAAACGCAGTAAATTAAGTCAAGAAAAACAATTA
>CAKVCJ010000121.1 GCA_934725655.1 uncultured Brachyspira sp. | reverse complement strand
AAAATGGAGTGAGGACTCGTTATTTGCATTCAGATATTCAAACAGTTGAACGTGTTGAGATAATAAGAGATTTGAGACTCGGAGCTTTTGATGTGCTTGTGGGCATTAACCTTTTGAGAGAGGGGCTTGATGTGCCTGAAGTATCACTCATACTAATACTTGATGCAGACAAAACAGGCTTTTTAAGAAACACCACTACCCTAATACAAACTATAGGACGTGCTGCAAGAAATGCTAACGGAAGAGTAATAATGTTTGCTGATACTATAAGCGATGCTATGAAAGTAGCCATTGATGAAACAGAAAGAAGAAGAAAAATACAAATGGACTACAACAAAGAACATAACATCACTCCAAAAACAATAATCAAAAAAATACAAGATATAATTGAAAGAGAAGAAAAAGTTGAAACTTCTTATGAGCTTCATTTTGACTTTAGACGTTTCAATGAAAGAGTAAAAATTGACCCAGAGCAAAAAAGCGATGATTATATAAAAGAGCTTGAAAAAGAGATGAAAAAAGCTTCAGACAGTTTAGAGTTTGAAAAGGCTATCGAGATAAGAGAGAAAATAAATCAGCTTAAACAATTAAAGCCCGCAAAAAAATCTGTGCATAAAAACATCACGTCAAAAAAGGCAAATAAATAATATAAGCACTATTTTTCAAACTCTTCTAAAACATTTTTGAACTTCTCTAAATCAATATAAAAATCAAAATCATTTGTTTTATTATGCATATTTTGATACCTATAATTTTTTTCATCACTTTCTATATATTGAAAATATTTTCCTCCTATAGTATTAACTATATATTCATATGTATCTTCCTGTCTTATATTCGGAACTATACCAAGCACTGATATATTTTCTTTATAGCATACAAGGTTTGTAAGTCCGCTTCCGAGTATTGATATTATTTTGTCTGCATTATAAAACATACAAAACTGCTCTTGCAAAGAATAATCTTCAGGGCATATCATCTTATAGCCTAATCTATTTAATATATCCATAAGTTTATCTTCATTTAAGATTTTTCTAGTCTTTACATTTTTTCTGCTTAAATATATTTTTTTTGGAAATTTTTCTGCATCATAATTTTTTATTAATTCTTTTGATAATTCTCTATATTTGCTGCATACCCAAATATCTGGATAATGAGTATTTCTACTTGGAAAAGAAGATAAATATAAGTTCTTACATAAAATTTCTGTTTCATCAGATATATATATTATCTTTTTTTTATCAATTCCAAAAATAGCTAAACTATCTTTATGAAATTTAGAGCTGCATCCGTTTCCTAAAACAATAGCATCTATTTTATCTATATATCCTAAATCCTTCAATATAAAAAGTTTAGGCAAAGTTTCATGTATCCAATGTCCAAAACATACATTCCATATAGATTGCAAACTAAAAACATTCAAATCCGTTTTCTTTTTAAATCTAAACTTATAAAAAGCAAATCTGCCTCCAAGTTCTCCATGTAAAGACAATACCCTCTCAAATGGAATGGTTTCCCTTATGAGTTTATTATCATTTGTAAAATAAAATCCCCAGCTTGAATATATTTTAGCATTATTTAATTTGCATAAGAAATTATTTATACTTGAATAAGGATATGATATATATAATTCTTTATCTACATCATTTATAGATACTGAATTATCTCTTAATTTATTAGAAATATTTATACCTAATTTTGCTCTTATCTTGCCATTTAAGACTTTATTTCCAAAACCCATATTAAAAAACCCTTTTGTTTTATATTATAATATAATAATTAATTTTTTTAAAATAATTTTTACTTTTTAAAGGCATACTTGTGAAAATAAATGCAGGAAGGAAGTATACCCAAAGCCCATCCAACAGGATTTGCAAACCAAACCCCAACATATCCAAATGGTATAGACAAAAATACTGAACCTCCTACCTTTATAACAAGCTCAACTATTCCAGAAATTAAAGGAATAAGTGCTTTTCCTATTGCCCTTATAGAGTTGTTATATAATAATATTATAGCCAAAAATGGATAAAACATTGATGATATTCTTAAATAGCCTTTGCATATCTCCACTATTATTTCTATATATTCATCATTGCTTGAAATAAATAGTCTTATCAAATTATCCCCAAATATAAATATAATAAATGTTGCAAACAAGCTTAAAGATAATGATAATATTATTATGCTTCTAAAACCTTCTTTTATTCTATCAAATTTTTGAGCCCCGAAATTTTGCGCCGTATAAACGGCAAAAGCTTCAGACACTACAAAATATGCCATAGAAGCAAATTGATTTATTCTGTTTCCTGTTGTGTATGATGCTACAACATTAGTGCCGAATGTATTAACAACTCCGCTTATAATCATCTCCCCTATAGATAAAAATATTGCCTGCACACTCATAGAAACGCCTATTTTTATTATCATAAATAAATTTTCAAAATTAAAAACTATATCCTCTCTATGAAGTTTTAACATAGGGAATTTTTTTACAATATAAAGCACACTTAAAAAAGCAGATATTATTTGCGATATTACAGTAGCAATGGCAACACCAAATACATTCATTTTGAGCAAAGCAACAAAAATTAAATCTAATATAATATTTAAAACAGTTGTAAGTATTAAAAAATATAAAGGAGTCTTACTGTCTCCCAAAGCCCTTAATATACTGGAAGCTCCATTATATATAAGCTGCCCAAATGATAAGCCCACACATATTTGCAAATATAATACAGAATTATCTATTATGTCTTCTGGTGTTTTCAATAATATCATAATAGGTCTTGATAAAAATATGCCAAGTATAAAAAGAATTAAAGAGCTAAATAATGTTAAATATATTGAGTTAAGAAAAGTAGTTTTAAGCATACTTTCATTTTTTGCCCCAAAGAACTGCCCCATTACTATAGAAAAAGCATTAGTAAAACCTATAGCAAAGGATAAAAAGAAAAACATAGTAGAAGTAGTAGCCCCAATAGAAGCTAATGCCCTTGAACCTACAAACTTGCCTATTATAATTGTATCAGCAACTCCATAGAATTGCTGAAATATTCCTCCTATAAGCATCGGTATAGAAAAATATATTATAGTCTTAAACGGACTTCCTACAGTCATATCTTTTGTCATAATAAAAACCTGCAAAAAATTATGCATATATGTTATATGTGTTTTAGAAAAAATACAAACACATAGCAAAAAATTTTAAGTTTATAAAAATATTTTTTTATTTTAAATACTTGCAGGGCTTTGCCCTTAACGAAGTACACACCGTGCAGCACCCCAGTTCTTTTTCCCGCAGCTCGCGGTGCGGACTTCGTCAAAAGAACCAAAAAGTGCAAATAAACAATATTAAATCTATTAATTAAATATAAAATTATACAAAGCTATTTTTTAAACATCTCTAATATTATTAAATAACAGAATAAGATTTCTCTAATTTCTCTGAATTATATAAATCTCTCTTATAATAATTATAAGCTATTAAACATAAAATTATCTGCACTACAGACAATATCGGAGTAGCAAGCCCTATATAAAAAAGAGAAGCATTATCAATATGGCTCATCAAATATACAACAGGTATCCTCACAAAGAAAGCTCCAACTATCCCCTGTATCATCACAAATAATGTCTTTCCACATCCATTAAAATATCCTACAAAGCAAAATAATATAGCAGTAAGTAAACAATCTATAGCATAAGCTTTTAAATAACTATAAGATGCCAATATAACCAACCTTTCATTAGAAAATATATTGGAAAGTAAACTGCCAAAAACTAAAGTAATTATACTAGTAAACATTCCAGCAATTAAAGCAGTTCTTATACCATAAATTAAAGCCTTTTGAGAGCGTTCATACAACCCTGCCCCATTATTTTGAGCAACGAATGCAGATATTGATTGCATATAAGCAGAAGCAACAAGCATTAAAAATACACAGACCTTCTCAGCAACTCCAACAGCAGCAGATTCCATCACCCCCATTCCATTAACTATTACCTGTATAAATAAAAATGAAAACTGCACAAGCATCTCCTGCAAAGCTATAGGAGAGCCTATAATAAGTATTTTCTTTACGCATTCTTTTTCTAATCTAATATATTTCTTAGAAAAATTAAAAGGAAGTTTCTTTTTGCTTATAAAATAAAGAGAAAATATAACACTAATAGCCTGAGAGCTAACCGTAGCAATAGCAGCACCAGAAGCTCCCATATTAAAAAGAGCAACCAATATAATATCTCCTACTATATTGATAAAACAAGCAATAGCAACTGTAATTAACGGAGTCTTTGAATCTCCAATTCCTCTAAATATAGCCCCTATACAATTATACGTCACTATAAATATAGTACCCATTGCACATATTCTTATATAATTGCTTGTTTGCTTAAATGCCTCTTTTGGAGCATGCATATAGCCTGCAATCAAATCACTAAAAGGAACAATAATTAAAGTAATGATAATAGCTATAACAGCAAAAATAATAATACCGCTTCCAATGCCTTTTCCGGCCTTTTCTTTTTTGTTAGCACCTATAGCATCACCTACAAACACAGTAATACCCATAGTAAGCCCCGTTATTATCATAGTTATCATATTAAATAGCTGACTTCCAGATGCAACCCCTGACTGTTCATTAGTGCCTGCAAACTTCCCTACTATAATTAAATCAGCTGCCCCATACATAGCCTGCAAAAATAATGCTATAAGTACAGGAAAAGCAAATAGTATTAATGATTTTAAGATTTTTCCTTGTGTTAAAGTTTGTTCTTTCATTTTTTACAGCTCCTAAATATTTATTAATAATTATTTAATATTTGCAAATAATAAAAAATTCAAAAAAAAAGCTGGATAAGAAAAATGGGAGTTTCACCCATCATCTTATCCAGCTAATAACTTCAAATGTTATTTCACCCTCCGATGAACGCTGCTTATAATAGCATACAATAAAATAAAAGTCAAATTTAGGACTAATTTTTTTTTATTATAAAACACAAATATATTTTAAAGAAAATAATTTAAATCTATTGTATTATATAAACACTAATTTTAATTATAACGGATATTTTATTATGAATATAGTTTGTCTTGGAGACAGCACTACTTATGGTTATATGGTTAATAGAAATCAAGTTTGGACTTCTATATTAAATAACAAATTTAAAAATTCTAACATACACTTTCTAAACAAAGGAATAAACGGAGATACTATTTCTTCAATGTATTTTCGTTTTGATAAAGATGTTATTAATGAAAAAGCTGATACTTTAATACTTATGGGCGGAGTAAATGATATATTTCTTTTTAAGCCCTTAGAAAATATAAAAAGAAGCTTTATTGATATAGTAAACAAATCTAAAGAAAACAATATAGATATAATAACATTCACACCTATACCTTTTATAAAAGAAGATTTTACATTTTTTGAGATTGGCAACTTAGAAGAGATGGCAAGCATATTAATAGAGTATGTTAATTTTATTAATTCCTATACAAAAGAAAATAATATAAAATGTATTGATGTTTATAATGTGTTTATGAATGAAATATTAAAAGAATATAAATATTATGATTTGTATTTTGATGGTGTTCATTTAAATATCGAAGGGCATAATGTTTTTTCTTCTTTTTTGCTTGAAAGATTGAAAGAGTATATAAAGTAAAAGGATTCACTTTTATTCAGCTTTATAAATATAAAGCTAAATAAAAGTGGGAGATTATTTATGAAAAATACTAATTATTAAAACAGAACTTATAAAAAAAAGTAAAATATTTTTTATATTAATTTTAATAGAAATATAATTAACATTTATTTGTAGATATATTAGTATTTTAATGTATAATAAGTACTATGAAAGTAGAAATAATAGACACAGCTTACGGCGGATATGGAATTGCTAAAGAAGGGAAAATTATATTTGTAGCACATTCTGTTGAGGGTGATGTAGTTGATGTATTGATAAAAAAAGAAAATAAAAACTTTTGCTATGCTAATATAAATACTATCATAACCCCTTCAAGGCATAGAATAAAAGCAAAATGTAGATATGCTGGTATTTGCGGAGGATGCGTATTTAATCATATTGAATACAACAAGCA
>CAKVCJ010000120.1 GCA_934725655.1 uncultured Brachyspira sp. | reverse complement strand
AATATGAAAAAGACGGCATTAAAAAAGAAGACATTATAGTAAAAATGGAAAAGATGTCTAAATCAAAAGCTAATGGAGTTGATCCTGCTGAGATTATAGAGCTTTTCGGTGCTGATGCTGTTAGAATATTTGTTATGTTTGTTGCTCCTCCAGAAAAAGATAAGGAATGGTCTGATGAGGGTGTTAAAGGTTCTGCAAGATTTTTAAACAGAATTTGGAACTTATTCTTAAAATATAAAGACGAAGAAGCTTTCAAAAATGCTAAATCATTTGACTATAACAATCTTTCAAAAGAAGGACAAAAATTATTTAGAAAATACAATAAAACTATTAAGAAAGTTACAATAGATATTAAGGACAGATTCCACTTCAATACTGCCATTGCCTCACTAATGGAGCTTTTAAATGATATGTCTGCTATAAAATTGGCTAATAATGATGATTATGCTATGTTTAGAGAAGTGATTAGAGGATACTTAATTCTTCTTAACCCAATAGCTCCGCATATCACAGAAGAGATTTATCAGATATTAAACTTTGGTAAAATGATACTTGAAGAGAGATGGGTTGAGCATAATGAAGAATATTGCAAAGATGATACATTTGAATTAGTATTCCAAGTTAATGGCAAGATAAGAGACAGAATAGAAGCCGATGTTAATATAAGCGAAGAAGATGCCAAAAATCAGGCATTATCAAGCGAGAAAGTTAGGGCATTTACAGAAGGTAAAAATATTATCAAAGTAGTTTATGTAAAAGGCAAACTTGTAAATATAGTTATAAAATAAAATATAATTAATAAAAAAAATATTAGAGAGTATGGATTAAAAAGTCTGTACTCTTTAATATTATAGTTATTAATTAAAACTGGATTTTGCTGTTAAAAACTCCGAGATTTATATAGAATTAATTTAAAGTTTATGGATTTTTATCATGATTAAAGACCTATTTATAGAAAATTTTAGAGGTTTTGATAGTTTAAAAATAGATAATATAAAAAAAATAAATTTTTTAGTTGGTAAAAATAACTGCGGAAAGACAACTGTACTTGAAGCTATTAATTTAATGATATCTATTCTTGATTTGAATACAGGTTATTATATAAATGGAATAAGAAGAATAAAAGAAGACTCGGAAGAATTAAAAAACTTATTTCATAATTTTGATTATAGAAATAATATAAATTTTAATTATACATTAGATACAAATAAGAACTATAGTTTAAATATATCACCTATAATTAAAAAAGATAAATTATTTTTAAATGAAATAGTATCATTGGAATATATTTTTTCTATTACAGAAGATAAAAAAAAATATAAATATTCTTTAGAAAATATAAATTCAATAGAAAGAGAATTATTTAAATATAATCATAATATAAAAGGTTTGTACTTATCTGCTTCGGTAGAATATAATAATTTAACAAATTATTTAATAGAGATTTTAAAAAATAAAAATGAAAAACAATTAATAGAAATGATTTCTTTTTTTAATAGAAATATAAAAGCAATTAATATACTTAAAAATGATATATATTTTAATATTGAAGGTATAGATGAATTAGTATTATCAAATTTAATGGGAGATGGATTAAAAAAATATTTGTCTATAATTTTTCCTATTATAGTTAATAAATATAATGCTATTTTAGTTGATGAAATAGAAAATGGACTTCATCATAAAACGATTAAACATTTATTAAGAAGTATATTAAGTTTAAGCAATAATAATAATATTCAAATGTTCTTTACAACTCATAGTTATGAAGTATTAAAATTTTTATCTGAAATAGTCATTGAAGAGTTTGCTGATATAAAAGATTCTATAAATGTTATAAATATAGTAAATACGGAAAATAAAGGTTTTCAATCTTATAATTATAATATAGATACTGTTAAAGAATTACTTGAAAATGATTCAGATATAAGGTATTAATTATGAATAGAAAATGTTTAATATTAGTTGAAGGGAAAGCTGATAAAAAGTTTATAGAAGACTATATAAAATATCATTATAACAATAGAAATATAATAATTGAAATAAATAATGGCAGAGATTTTAATTCAAATAAAATTATTAATATACAAAAATATATTGATGACAATTATAAATTAATAGTAATATTCGATGCTGATAATGATATAAATCAGTCTATATCTAATATAAAAATTAATTTAAAAAATTATAATTTAGATGATAAAGATATCTTTTTATTTCCAAATAATAAAGATAATGGAAACTTAGAAAATTTGCTTATAAATATTGCTGTTAGAAAAGAGATAATTTATTGTTTTGATAATTATATAAAATGTATAAAATCATTAGAAAATACTAATATGCCCATAAATAAATCTAAAATATATGCATATTTAGATTCTATAAAAGGATATGATAAAAATAAAATAAAAGAAGAAAAAAGAGATTATCTTAATAAAGAAATTTGGGATATATCTAATGATTTTTTAATTCCGCTGAAAGAATTTCTTAAAAAATATTTTATATAAAATGTTTTTGATATTTAATATAATAATTTAAATGTCTTTATATGGATATAAATAAATGCTTGATTTTTTAATGCAGAAATATATATGTTTTTTAATAAAATATATTTAAATATACTATTTACTTATAATATATAATATATTAAAATAAAACTATGTGTTAGGGCATTAATTTATATGAGAAAAGATATTTTGAATGATATATTTAATAACAAAAAAAAGTCTATACTTCAATCATTAGATGAAATTTTAAGAAGGCTGTCTAATTTGATTGCAATAGCAGGTTCTATATTTGCAATATTTGTTCTTTTAATGCAGGTAAGACAGATTACAGTTTATAATTTTTATATATTTTATTATGATAAAATAATAAATATTATTACAGTTTGTTTTATTATTATTTTAATAGACCAGATAAGAATAGCACCGAGGAAATTATATATAATAGTTCCTATAATACAAATTATAGGGCTTTTGCTTCTTAATTTCTTCAGCAGAAAATATTATAATATATATGCTAATAGAGTTATATGGACTATAGCAGGTTCTATACTATTTTTTTTAATAATAGTAATAAATTGGCTTAGATTATCTTATTCAAAGTTTACTCTTTATCAGATGATTATTGCATCGTTTATTTTTATAATTACATTAGGGGCATTGCTTTTATATTTGCCGTTAAGTACTGTTAGCGGAAGGCTTCCTTTTATTGATGCTTTATTTACTGCAACAAGTGCTGTTTGTGTTACGGGTTTAAGTGTAATAGATATTTCTAAAGAGTTTACTTTTTTTGGGCAGATTGTTGTATTAATATTAATACAGATTGGCGGACTTGGAATAATGTCTATATCTGCAATAGTGATTTTATTTTCTATTAATAAAGGAAGCGTGCAAGACAGAATAAGAACGCTTGAAATGTTTAACACAAAAAATAAAGATATTATACGCTCTACTGTAAAGGCCATATTTTTAGCTACTTTTTTAGTTGAGTTAATTGGGGCAGTATTGCTTTTTACTGTTATGGATAATAATAGAATAGGAGAGAGGATATTTTATTCTTTGTTTCACTCTATAAGTGCCTTTTGTAATGCTGGATTTGCTTTATATACTGATAGTCTTCATAGGTTTTCTAATAGTGCAATTGTAACTATAACTGTGAGTTTATTAATAGTGCTTGGCGGAATAGGCTATCCTGTATTTGTGAGCATATACACTGCTATTATTAGCAAGATTAAAGGCAAAAGATATGTTATGGATGTACAGACAATAATTATTTTATTTACGAGTGCTTTTCTTTTATTATTTGGAACTTTATTTATATTTTTCAATGAATATTCTAATGCTTTAGAGGGTATGCCATTAAAAGAAAAGATTTTAGTTTCAATATTTCAAAGCGTAAGTACGAGAACGGCTGGGTTTGAGACTATTGCTTATAATTCTATGAATGGCGTTACGATAGGTGTTGTAATATTTCTTATGTTTATAGGGGCTTCTCCGAGCAGTACAGGCGGCGGTGTTAAAACTACAACTTTTTTTGTATTTATAGCTTCAATTATTACGGCTATTACAAACAGACCTTTTATTATTGTAAAGGGAAGAAAGATTAAAGATGATGCTGTTAATAAATCTATTGCTATATTTACTTTAGCCATTGCAATATCAGTTTTTGGGGCATTGCTTATATTTTATATTGATGGGCACAAAACTATGATGCCTGTAATATTTGAAACGGTGTCTGCTATATCCACAGTCGGGCTTTCGCTTGGTATTACTGCTGGTCTTTCTGTGTGGAGTAAAATTATAGTGATAGCATTAATGTTTATTGGACGTGTGGGATATTTAACATTATTTATGAGTATTGGTTCTGTTGACAGCAGATACGGTTTAATAGACTTGCCTACTGCAGAAGTTAATATTGGTTAATTGCAATAATTATATTTTTTAAATTTTTTATTTGTGGTGGCTTGCCACACAGGTACTCCATTCTAAAATATAAAAATATTTAGTATGTGTCAAATTGATTATATTTATGTAAATTGTAATTATCAACTTTTTCCCGCCGCAAAAAGTTGCAAAAAGTGCAAATATTTTTACTTTATATATTAGGATATATATAAAGTATAAGATAATACCTATATTTTAAGTTAAGAAATGCAGTTCTTTTGGTTCTTTTATACCAATAAAAGAACTGGGGGTGCGGGGGCTAGTCCCCGCAAGCAATTAAAATAAAAAAAGTGCTTTTGAATAAAATTAACAATTTTTAGTATATTATCTAATTTTAAACTATTTAAAACGTTACTGTGAATATTTCTCTGTAATTAACAAAGTCGCTTTCATAAAGTGTGATAGAGTTCGCTAAATAACTGATTTTTTCAAAACGAATATTATTTATTATCTCTTTTAATTTATCATTATCATAAACCTTTTTTACTCTTGCCAATGTGAGATGCGATTTAAAATCTTTTTTGTCATATTTTATATTAATATTATCTCTTAAATGCTTTACATACTCATCTAATTCTTTGCAATTTGCTTTTACAAACAAAACATTTATATCATTAAATTTATTTGTGAAATATGACAATTTTTCAAACAATATATTAAAAGGCTTTATTATATCGCTTGTTTTTTCTAATGATGATTTTATTTTTTCTATATCGCTTTCTTTTATATTTTCAAAAAAAACTAATGTGATGTGCATTTTATTTTTATTTACAAATTTTACTTCTGCTATATTATCATCTATCTTTTTTAGTAAAAGATTATGGTATTTACTTTTTATATTTTCATCAATATTTAATGCTAAGAACGCTCTCATAAATCAGTAAATAATATTATTTAAATATATCGTTAGTGGCATCATACCAAAATACGAAATCTAAATATTCCATTGGTATTTTCTCTTTTTTTGAATACTCTACTAAATTCGCTTCGCAGCTCATATAATTATTTTTAGTTAAGCTTGTTTTTGGCGTCATAGATTCTGGAAGTATATCTAATTTATTCATTACTCGCATTATGTGCCTGTCAAGTATTGCAATCTTTTGCCCAAATCCAATATTCCTTAAAAAATGGCTAGCCTCTTTAAGCCCATAGCCTTTAATTTCTTTTGCTAATTCATTTCTTAAACTCACAATAGAATCGTTTTTTATAGCATCATCAATTCTCTCTCTCAATATAAATTTCTCTTTTGGAAAATACAACTTCCTTGCAAGAACTATATTTCTCGCTTTCATATTGTGAAAACGCACATGCTTTATTAATATATTGGCAATACTCTCTTCAGAACCCTTAAAAAGTAAATTATGATTATAAAGGTCTATTATAGCAGCAGCCCCGCTTCTTGCTTTTGTCTGAGGAGTGCATATACAAAAAGCTAATTCAGCAAATAACCTTTTATCATTTTCTCTTTTATAAACTCTCTCAAAATATTCAAGTCTTCTTTTCATTCTTTCGTGAAGTATTTTATCTTTGTATATACTCATTAGATGTTTAGCGTATTCTTTATCCATTGTTTAAGCCTTTATTGTAAATTTAGCCTTTCTATAATACTACCATAATAATTAAATTTCAATTCTTGATTAATTAATATATATAATCTATAATACAAAAAATAATAT
>CAKVCJ010000119.1 GCA_934725655.1 uncultured Brachyspira sp. | reverse complement strand
AGTCTTCTGTAAATATTGGCTTTTTTAAATACTTTTCTAAATCTTTAGAATCTATTGTTATATTATAATTTTCTTTGCTGTTTGATACTACATCAGCTGCAATTTTTCTGCATATTTTCTCTATCATTCTCTCGAAGTTACGAACACCCGCCTCTCTTGCATAACCATTAACTATGTCTGCTATAGCCTTATTTGTAAACTTAACATTTTTAGCAATTAATCCATGCGCCTTTAATTGTCTTGGAATTATATATTTTGTAGCAATTTTTAATTTCTCTTCCATGATGTAGCCAGATAGTCTAATTACTTCCATTCTGTCAAGCAAAGGTCTTGGAATAGTGTCTAATGTGTTTGCCGTTGTAATAAACAAAATATTAGATAAATCAAAAGGCAAATCAAGGTAATGGTCTCTAAAAGAAGAGTTCTGCTCTGGGTCTAATACTTCAAGCAATGCACTTGAAGGGTCTCCCTGAAAACTTGCTCCTAATTTATCTATTTCATCAAGCATTAAAACTGGATTTTTAGATTTAACAATTTTTAGAGCTTCTATTATTTTTCCAGGCATAGCACCAATATATGTTCTTCTGTGTCCTTTAATTTCTGCTTCATCTCTCATACCGCCTAATGAGAATCTAAAGAAAGGCCTATCTAATGCTTCTGCAATGCTTTTTCCTATAGATGTTTTACCAACACCAGGAGGGCCTACAAAACAGAGTATTGAAGATTTTTTATCTGGATTTAGTTTTCTCACTGCCAAAAACTCATATATTCTCTCTTTTACATCTTCCAAACCATAATGGTCTCTATCCAATATTTTTTTGCTTTTTGAAATATCTTCTCTCTCTTTATTTTCTTTGTTCCAAGGGAGTGCAAACAATGTATCAAGATAATTTTTTGAAACAGTGTACTCTGGAGAATGTGTGTCTATTGTAGAAATTTTTTCTATTTCTTGCTCCATTCTCTCTTTTACTTCATCTACAATTTTTAATTCTTTTAATTCTTTTTTATATTTATCTATATCTTTTTGTTTAGGGTCTGTGTCGTAGCCTAATTCTTTTTTTATCTCTTTTAACTGCTCTTTTAAAAAATAATCTCTTTGCTGTTTTTGTATTTTAGAGTTAATGCTTCCTTGAATTTTTTGCTGAAGTTTTGTTATTTCTCTCTCTTTTTGAAGAAGCAGTAAAACTTTTTCTAATCTTTCCTGCACATCAAAAGTTTCCAATATTTCCTGCTGACTAGACCTTTCAACATTTATCATAGAAGTAACAAAATCTGCTAATTTACCAGGGTCATCAACATTTACCATAGTAAGACGCATCTCCTCTGTAAAAAGAGGATTGTTTTCGCTTAATGATTTTACCTCAGAAAGTAAAGCTCTTGTATATGCTTTTATTTCTTTTGCTTCTTTATCATTATTGGTTGTTATTATGTCTGGTATATATAAAGGCTCTGCTCTAATTACAGGCTCGGTGGAAGTGTATCTAATTATTTTATATCTTTTAATTGAATTAATAAGAAGATTAAGTCCTCCGTCCGGCAAATTAAGTTTTTTAAATACTTTTACAACTACACCAACTTTATATATTTCATCTATAGTTGTTTTTTTGATGTCTTTCGGCTCATCTTGTATATACAAATTAAGTCCTAAAAAACCATCATTTTCTGCAATGGCTTTGTTTACAGCATTAGCCTGCGAAGCTGGTATTGGAAATGGAGCATAAAGCCCTGGGAACAATGGTTTTCCCATTACAGGTATTATTATTAATCTTGACGGCAGTTTATCTTCAACTATTGATATTGCATTATCAGAATTGTTATCCTGCTCTTTTTCAATAGTTCTATTTTCTTTATTTTCATTTTTTTCTATATCATTGTTTTTATTTTCATTATTTTCACTCATTTGTTTTTCTCCAAAAATATGTTTTTACATTATAAACAAACTAATTATTTTGTCAAAATTTAATATATTTTAAATATAAAAAAATATAAACTTAATTGTATATATTTAACTATGCTAAAATTATTTAATAAAATTAAATACACTAAAAAATAAGGGGCTTAAAGCCCCATTAGTTTTTTTATTTTTAATAATTTTATTTTAAAAAATCTTTTATCCTTCTAACAGCCTCTTTTAATATTGGTATATCCTGAGTTAAAGCTATTCTAAAATAATTTTCGCTTCCAAAAGCAATACCAGGCACGACAGCAACTCCAGTTTCTTCCAATAGCCTTATAGAAAAATCAAAAGAAGGTTCTTTAGAAAATTTACTGTATCCTACAAATAAATAAAAAGCTCCCCTCGGCTCTATTACATCAAAACCTAAATCTATCAATTCTTTAGACATAGTAAAAGCCCTCTCCATATAAATATCTCTAAAGCTTTCTACAATAGGCATATTCTCTAAAGCATATTGAGCAATAGCACATGAAAGACTAACCATACTTCCCACATTATTAAAACTTGCATTTATTAAATATTTTCTTACATTTTCAGGCGTTATGCTGTATCCTATTCTCCATCCTGTCATAGAATGTGATTTTGAAAAACCATTTAATACAATCACTTTGTCTTTAATAGATGGGTATGAAGCAAATGAAGTAAAAGGATAAAATGATATAGAAGAGTAAATTTCATCTGCTACAATAAATATATCCTTTTTCTCAAAATATTTTACAAGTTCATCCATTTCTTCTTTTTTTAACATATACCCTGATGGGTTTCCCGGATTACTGAAAAGTATTGCTTTTGTTTTATTTGTAATAACTTTTTCTATATTTTGAGGTTTTAATACAAAATTATCTTCTCTTGTATCTAAAAAAACTGCTTTACCATAGGATAATTTCACAGCTTGTTCGTATGGAGAAAAAAATGGAGTAGGTATTATTACCTCATCGCCAATATTTAATATTGTTCTAAATATAGATGAAATCCCTTCCATAGAACCAATATGCATAGTGATATTAGTGCTGTTTACATTTGAACCATAATATTTATTATAATGCTTTGCTACTAATTCTTTTAAACGTTCGCTTCCTCCAGCTTGAGTATACGGCAGAGGATGAGTTTTAGCATATTCACATCCATATTCAATTAATTCTCTTGGAGGCTGTAAATCTGGCTCTCCTATTGTAAGCATTATAGGATTTTCTTTTTTTTGTGCTCTTTCTGTAAGTTCTCTTATTAATGAATATGGTACTTGTAATACATTATTATTAAGCTGCATTTTTTTATCTCCATAAAAAATAGAAATTGATTTTAATATTATTATATAGAGTAATATTATATATAAAACTATTTTTTTGTCAATTTTAATATAGTTACATTTTTTTATAAAAATCAATATGAGTTTGCAGCTCTTGAGGTAAAGGATTACCAGTTTTAGTGAATTTGAAATATCTATTTTCTAATTCAGTAGCTTTTTTATTTCTTATGTTTTTAAATCTATTAGCCATATCAGCAAACATAGGCTGTTTTTCAAGTTCGTCTCTTATATTTTTAGCAAAAGGAACTTGTCTGTATAGTATTCCTCTTGCTACTCTGTTTAGACGCATAATACCTTTACTTTCGTATTTAAGCCATATAACATAATCTGATACAAATACTTCTCTTAAATTGTTTCTGCATTTTTTAATTTGTACTTTTAATTTTTCTTTAGCATCATCAGATAGATTTCTGTTTTTCTTGTAGAACTGAATATAATCGCTGTATTCAGAAGTAATAGACATTTGAGTAATATCATTCCAAGCAGGTCCGAGCATAGTTTTACAAAGCTCCCATCTGAAAGCCCCCATCATAGGAAGAGTTAAGCCTTCCAAATCTTCTGAGGTGAATATCGGAAGGAGGAATCTTGCAGTACTATTTTTTTGTCTGCTTGAAAGCTCTTCCCACATTATAGCACGGGAACCGTATGTAGGCATTAATATGATGTTTGGAAGTACTTCCTGCATAACTAATTCTTTTTCTATATTAAGCTCTTTATTTTTATATAGTACTTCTCTGTAAAATGCTGAAAAATCTATTTCTAATATAGAGTTTAAAGTATTTTCCATTGCTTCTCTTTTAATTAGAGAATCTTTAAAATCTTTAATTACCATATCTTTATGAAGTATAGGGAAATAAACACTTATTTGTCCATAACATAATCTATGAGTAGTTTCAATCATATTATCTACTTCATATTCAAGTCTTCTAAGAGGGCTTTCCCAATGTTCTTCCATTTCATGATCGCTGATAGTTCCTCTTTTTTTCATTTCTCTTAAAGCTTCTCTATAATCTTGTCCGAAACCATTAACAGAAGGCGGCTCTTCTTTATCATAAATTTTTTGAAGCCATTCGTCTATATAATATACATTAATTTTTTTAGTATTTGTTTTGTCTTTCACTTCATATAGGTCAACAATTTGATTCGGAGTAAGCAATTCATCATCCATATATCCGAAGTTTAAGAACATAGAAAGTAATTTATTTTTTTCGTTGTTTATAATATATTTTTTAGCTATTTCTTTATAAACTTCAAAGAAAACATTTGTAACACTTCTTCTAATTTTTCTTGCATCGTCTTCGGTGTTGAATTTATCTTTTAATTTTTTGAATGCATTTAAAGATTTAAAGAATACTGAAGCTCTATCTTCAGGTATTTCTGCTATTTCTATAATTTTTTTGCTTGGGTTTCTAATTTCTTCAGGAATAGCTTCAACGCCCATAATTACTTCTACATTGTTGGTGTTATTATTAGAATCATCATTGTATGAAGAGTGTATGTTTTGAGTTAGTTTTTTAATAGTGCTTTCTATTTCGTCTATATCGATATTTAAATCATAATCATATCTATTTTTTATTTTTTCTGCTATGTCTTTAGTAATATTAGCAATATATCTTGAGTATCTTGCCCATACTTCATAATCTTTAGCTTGTTTTTCTAATTCAAAAGCCATTTTAGAATATTCATTAAACAAAGATTCTTGATTATTTGAATATAGGAAATATATATTTTCTATAGTGCTTATAATTTCAGTTTTAAGCATATCAGCTACATCTTTTAAAGTTTGATATAATATTCCCGCTGAAGAGAGAGTCATATTAACATCATAATTAAAGAAAGGAGCTTTTATTTCTTTAGGCATAGTAAGGAATCTTTTAATATAGTCTATTTCAAAGTCTAATTTTTCATTATGTTCTATAATTTTATTTTTATTATGATTATATATTTCTTCATGATTTTCATTTATAAAATCTTGATTAAAAGCAGTAGGGAAATTAAATCCGTCATTTGTAACATATTCAAAAACTTCTTTTGTTTTTAAAAATAATTCAGATTTAATATTTTTATTTTTAGCGTTCAGGTTAAAATACATAACCCCAAGATTTGTAGTTATTATTTTAAGCTCATCATTAATTTTTTTTATTTGTGAGTATTCATCATATGTTTTCATGATGATGTATGCCAGCGAATGGTACATATTAGTTAGATATGCTTTATTGTTGTTAAAGAAATTTTTTATATATTCTTTATCAGGGGTGTATATTGTGTACAATTCATTATCATTTTTAGATTTGAAAGAAAATATATAATTAGAATCATACATAAAAGCACCAATTCCAATCATAATATTTTTAGGTATAGAAAATATTTTGCAGCTATATTTCATAATTTCTTCTTCATCTTCAATTCCAATTAATTCTCTAGAAGAAATATAAACATCAATTTCACCTTTAGTTAGTATAGAAATATTTTTAATTTTTTCACCTTCATGATATATAGTAGTATTTGGTGTAAGATTTTTTATTCCATTTTCTTCGGTTATATTCATATCAAACTCTCAAAAAATATTTAATAATTATTATTTGTTTTAAAAATAATAATATTATTATAAGTTTTTTTGTAAAAAAAAGCTAATTTTTAGGATAATATTTTAATTTATTTTTATTTTGGGTATATGGTGCAAAAATATGTATAAAATGTATAATATATACAGTTTTTTTAAAAAAAAACGAATTTTTTTATAATTAAGGGCTAAAAAGGTATTGCGTTTTTCTTGGTGCATGCTATACTAATAAAACATTGATGATAAATAAAAAACATCAATGAGAAACGAAAGATGATCTTTGACAGATATATAAGAGCGTAGATTTTTATAAAGTA
>CAKVCJ010000118.1 GCA_934725655.1 uncultured Brachyspira sp. | reverse complement strand
TATTGTTAAAGGAACTTCTTTAGGATTCAACGCCATTGGAAGTGAAAAAGATATTAATGATATGAAGAACTTTGCTTTGGAAGAATTAAAGCAGAATTTCAATCCTGAGTTTTTAAATAGAATAGATGATATTATAGTATTCCACACTCTTACAAAAGAAGATTTGAAAGATATTATAGAGATTATGCTTAAAGAGTTGAATGAAGCTATAAAAGATAGAAATATTTTTATTAGTTTAACTGATGAGGCAAAAAATTATATAATAGATAAAGGCTTTGATAAGAAGTATGGGGCAAGAAGTTTGAGACGTGCTATACAGAAAGAGGTTGAAGATTATATTAGTACAGAGATACTTTTCGGGCATATTGAAGAGGGCGATAATATTAATGTCGATTCCAATGGAGAATCATTGATATTTAATATTGAAAAAGTAAAGAACTATACAGAGGATACGGTAGAAGAGCTGTCTAAGAGTTGATTGTTAAGAGCTCCAAATATTAATTTATTTGGGGCTTTTTTATGGGATATTAATTATACTTAGATAAATAATTTTTGTTTATTTTTATATTTTGTATATGTTTAGAAAAAAGCAAAAGTTTTGATTATATGTAATTTAACTTCTTTTTTAAAATGCAGTTTTTTTGCTTCTTTTATATCAATAAAAGAAGTAGGGGTGTGTACCCTAAGGACACGCTTCGCAGGTGGCAAAGCCACCACAAATAAAAAACAAATCTAATATATTTTTTAATTATCAAACTAAAATAATTTTATGAGGTATATATGATTGATAAAAAAATTGATGTGTTTGAGAACTACCCTGTTTATAAGGCATTAATTACATTAGCACTTCCCACAATACTCGGAATGCTTGTGAATGTGTTTTATAATATGGTTGATACATTTTTTGTAGGCAAAACAAATGACCCTAATCAGGTTGCTGCTGTTTCTTTAACTATGCCTATATATTTGGTTCTTATGTCTTTTGGTTCTATATATGGTATAGGAGGGGCTTCATATATATCCAGATGTTTGGGTTCTAAGAATTATGATAAAGCTAAGAAGGTTTCATCTTTTGTTTTTTATGCAAGTGTTGCTACTGGTTTGGCATGTATGATAATATTTTTTATATTTTTACAAAACATATTAAAATTATCTGGAGCAAGCAGCAATACTTATAGTTTTGCTAAGGATTATTTGCTTATAGTTGCTATTGGGGCTATATTTGTGGTTTGTCAAATGTCTATGGGGCAGGTTGTTCGTTCTGAGGGGGCTTCTAAGGAGGCTATGTTTGGAATGGTTCTTGGCACTGTAGTAAATATTATACTTGACCCTATAATGATACTTTATATGAATATGGGGGTTGCGGGTGCTGCTTTGGCTACTATAATAGGAAATGCTTGTTCTTTTTTCTATTATACTTTTTACATACTCAAAAAAAGCACTTTTCTCTCTATAAAGATAAAAGATTTTTTAATTAGCAGTGATATATTAAGCAATGTATTTTCTATTGGCTTTCCTGTGTTTATGAACAATGTTCTTATAAGTGTGGCAAATATTTTAATTAACAATTTTGCTGCGAGGTATAATGACAATGTGGTTGCGGGGCTTGGAGTATCTCAAAGAATATTTACACTTGTGCTATTGGTGTTTATAGGGTTGGGGCAAGGGGTACAGCCTTTTATAGGGTATAATTTTGCTTCTAAAAATTATAAGAGAATGAATGCTTCTATAAAGCTTTCTTGTTTGATTAGTTTTATTTCTGGTGTTTTATTTTTAGCATTTGCTTTTATATTTTCTAAAGAGTTAATTAGAATATTTATAGATAATGATGAGGTTATAGAATATGGCTCTAAGTTTTTAATAGCGGCTTATTCTGTAGCACCTATTATAGGGTTTCAATTTATATTTATGTCTACATTTCAGGCATTAGGAAAGGCTTTGCCTTCTTTAGTACTTTCTATATGCAGGCAGGGGTTAGCATTTATACCTGCTATATATATAGGAACTAAGTTTTTTGGAATAAACGGCATCATATGGTCGCAGCCTATAGCAGATATTGCTTCTATAGTTTTATCGGCTATAATGTATATTTATATATATAGAAACTTTAAAAGGAAGTCTGCTGCCTCATAATTGTTTTTTGTATAAATTTTCTATATGTTTGAAAAAATAAATTTGACAAAGGCTATAATATTTTATATCCTAATATATAGAGGTATATAAAAATGGAAAATCTAAATCAATTTATAGATCATACTATATTAAGAGCTGATGCTACAATAGATGATATAAGAAGATTATGTATAGAAGCTAAAGAGCATAATTTTTATTCGGTATGTGTTAATTCTGCTTATGTTAATGTTGCGTACAATTTTCTTTTGCATTCAAATGTTAAGGTTTGTTCGGTTGTAGGGTTTCCTCTTGGAGCTATGATTAAAGAGGCTAAGGCTTATGAGACTAAATTTGCTATTGACAGCGGTGCTGATGAGATAGATATGGTTGCAAATATTGGTTTTTTAAAGAGTAAGAAGATAGATTTATTTGAAAGAGATATTAAAAAAGTAAGAGATGCTTGTCATGTAGGGGTTCTTAAAGTTATAATAGAGACTTGCCTTTTAACCGATGATGAGAAAGTTTTAGCCTGCAAGATAGCTAAAGAGTTTGGGGCTGATTTTGTTAAGACTTCCACTGGTTTTTCTACAGGGGGGGCTACAGAGCATGATATTGAGCTTATGAGAAAGACTGTTGGAGATAAAGTTGGAGTTAAGGCTTCTGGAGGAATAAAAACTTATGAAGATGCTGTAAAAATGATAAATGCAGGGGCTAATAGAATAGGCACGAGCAGCGGTGTTTCTATAATGAAATCTTTAAAGTAATTTTAATTAGTTTTTGTGAATATAATTCAAGGATTATTGTAAATGGAATATAGAGAGCCTAAAGCATTCTATGATGAGGAAGCCTTTAACAAAGGTTTATTGCAGTATCATATCAAATTAAAAAAGGGCGATGTTGCAAGATATGTTTTACTTCCTGGGGATCCTAAAAGAGTTGAGTATATAGCAAGTTTTTTAGATGATGCAGAGTTTAAAGCTGATTATAGAGAATACGTTACAGTTACTGGCAAATATAAAGATGTGCCTGTAAGTGTAACATCAACAGGTATAGGCGGGCCTTCTGCTTCTATAGCTATGGAAGAGCTTATAAAGGTAGGAGCTGACACTTTTATACGCGTTGGTACAGGAGGCGGGCTTAGTTTAAAGGTAAAACCTGGAGATTTAGCTATAGCTCAGGCTGCCATAAAAGATGAGGGCACTTCTTTAGAATATATACCTTTTGAATATCCTGCCATTGCTAATACAGATATAGTATTTGCTTTGAGGGATGCGGCAAAGTTAAAAAATTATAATTATCATATAGGTGTTGTTCATAGCAAAGATTGTTTTTATGGCGAGTTAGAGCCGGAGAATTCTTTTTTTAGGGAGAGATTTGAGAATAATCTTAAATATTATACATTATGCGGAGCTATAGTTTCAGAGATGGAATGTGCGGCTCTTTTTTCTTGTGCAGCTATTAGAAATGTGAGGGCTGGCGGAATTATGCATGTTGTAGAAAACACTATGATAGAGAGAATGGGTACGCATTTAGATTATTCTTCTAATATAGATAATATGATTTTTACTGCATTAGAATCTATAGTATTATTAGAAAAGAGAGGGTAAATATATTTTATGTCTAATACAAAAAATGCTTTGCCTAAGGCTTTTTTTAGAGAGGATGAGAATTTAGTACATCATTTAAAATTAAAAAAAGGCGATGTTGGAAGGTATGTTATAATGCCTGGAGACCCTAAAAGATGTGTGAAGATAGCAAAAAGATTTGAGAATGCTAAATTGGTTGCAGATTTTAGAGAATATGTTACTTATACTGGTTATATAAATGGAGTAAAGGTTTCTACTACATCTCATGGTATAGGCGGGCCTTCTACGGCTATAGCATTAGAGGAGCTTATAAAGGTGGGAGCGGATACTTTTATACGCGTCGGCACTTGCGGCGGAATGAATATGAATGTACTTCCTGGCGATGTTGTAATAGTAAATGGTGCTATAAAGGTTGGGGGTACTATGAGAAATTATATACCTAATGAGTTTCCTTGCGTGCCGAATATAGATGTATTGGATGCTATGATTAGTGCTTCAAAAAAAATTAATATAAAAACTCATACAGGCATTGTTCATTGTAAAGATGCTTTTTATGCACAGCATGCTCCGGAGAGTATGGCGGTTGATAAGGAGCTTTTATATAAATGGGAGTCTTATATAAAGGCTGGCTGTTTAGCTTCAGAGATGGAGTCTGCGGCACTTTTTGCTGTTGGTGCTTCTAAGAGAGTGAGGACTGGTGCTTCTATGCTTGTGCTTCACAATCAAGAGAGAATAAAAAACGGTATAGATGACCCTAAAAATTATACAGGTGAAGAGGCTATAGATTTAGTTATAGAGTCTATTAAAATTTTGATAGATAATGATAAAAAATAACATTTGGCTTTAATTAAAAATTAGGCAATAAATATTTTATAAAAAATAGGAGAAGATATGAAAAAACTTTTATGTTTATTATTTATTTCTGTAATGATATTATCTTGCGGAAGCGGCGGAAAGGGTTATGAGTTAGCTTTAATTACTGATGTTGGTACTATAGATGATAGGTCTTTCAATCAGGGAGCTTGGGAAGGTTTGAAAAAATATGCAGAAGAGAAAAAAATTGCTCATAAATATTATCAGCCTGCAGAAAAATCTACAGATGCATATATTAATGCTATAGATTTAGCTGTTGCCGGCAAGGCTCAAGTTATAGTTACACCTGGGTTTTTATTCGAGCCTGCTGTATATAAAGCACAAGACACTCATCCTGATGTAAAATTTATACTTTTAGATGGTGCTCCGCAGGATGGTACTTATACTGATTTTAGAATAGAAAGCAATGTTTATTCTGTATTTTATGCAGAGGAGCAGGCTGGTTTTTTAGCTGGTTATGCTATAGTAAAAGAGGGTTATACTAACTTAGGTGTTATGGCTGGTATGGCTGTGCCTGCTGTTATAAGATTTGGTTATGGTTTTGTACAAGGTGCTGAATATGCAGCTAAGGAATTAGGATTGCCTAACGGAACTATTAAGATGAATTATACTTATGTTGGAAACTTTAATCCTACTCCTGAAAATCAAACTCTTGCTACTTCTTGGTATCAAAGCGGAGTGCAGGTAATATTTGCTCCTGCAGGCGGTGCTGGAAACTCTGCTATGGCTGCTGCTGAGCAGAATAACGGACTTGTTATTGGTGTTGATGTTGATCAGAGTGCTGAGTCTAAAACTGTTATTACTTCTGCTGTGAAAATGCTTGGCGGTTCTGTTTATGATGCTATAGATGCTTATTATAATAATAATTTCCCTGGAGGACAATCTGTTGTACTTGATGCTAAAGTTAATGGTATTGGTCTTCCTATGGAAACTTCAAGATTTCAAAACTTTACTAAAGATGATTATGATGCTATATATCAGCAATTAGTTGCTGGAAACATCAAGCTTCTTAAAGATACTGATGCTGATTCTGTCAATAAGCTTCCTTTAAATATTGTTAAAGTTAATTTTATACAGTAAGAATAAATTTTTATTATAATGGGATACCTTTTGATAAGGTATCCTTTATTTTAGGAGGAATTATTGTGGATTATGTAGTTGAGATGTTAGGAATCACAAAAAGGTTTAAAGGAATAGTAGCTAATGATAATATCACTATACAATTAAAAAAGGGTGAGATACATGCTTTGCTTGGTGAAAACGGGGCGGGTAAATCTACACTTATGAGTGTGCTTTTTGGACTTTACAAACAAGAAGAGGGTATTATTAAAGTTAATGGTAAAGAAGTTAATATTGATAATCCTAATACAGCAAATGCTTTAGGTATTGGTATGGTGCATCAGCATTTTAAGCTTGTTCACAATTTTACTGCTTTAGAAAATATTATGCTTGGGGTAGAAACTGTAAAAAATGGAATGCTTCAAGTAGATGATGCAAGAAAAAAAGTTATGGAATTAAGTAAGACTTATGGGCTTGAAATTTATCCTGATGCTATTATTAGTGATTTAACTG
>CAKVCJ010000117.1 GCA_934725655.1 uncultured Brachyspira sp. | reverse complement strand
CAAAGGCTTCTTGTTCTATTTGTTTATTAAACTCAAAAACTCTTCTTCCATAGAAAGGAGGTTTATTTATATAATGTTCATGATTCTTATGATTTATTTCCGGCATTGGCAGTTGGTATCCTTTAATTATTATTTTTATTCTCTATTATTTTTATTATCTCTGTCAGCTATTATCTCTTTTATAGCCGAAATATCATCGAATCCATCTTTACAATAAAATATTTTAGCAGTATCGCCATAAACTTTTTTGCAAGTCTTTTCAACAAAATCTTTAGTTAAAGCAGCCCCGCCAAGAAGTATAGGTATTTTTAAGCCTTTGTCTTTAATATATGCTAAATTATCTTTCATCATCTCAGTAGATTTTACCAAAAGCCCAGACATTCCTATGCAGTCAGCATTATGTTCATGATACGCCTCTATAAATTTCTCTATAGAAACTTTTGTTCCGAGATTAACAGTTTCAAAACCATTATTTTTTATTATTATCTCTACTAAATTTTTACCCACATCATGCACATCCCCCGCAACAGTGCCAAGTATTATTTTAGCAGTTTTATCCTGTTTCTTTTTCTCTAAAAACTCAGATAAAAAGTCAACACTCTTTTTCATCACCTCCGCAGAACCCAAAACAAATGGAAGCTGTATAGTACCCTCTCCAAATTTTACACCAATATCCGCCATAGTAGGCAGAAGTATTTCATCAATTATCGCCTGAGCAAATATCTTTTCTCCTCCAAACTCCTCACTATTTTCTTTAGCCTCATTGAGTAAGTTTTGCATATCCTTCCACTCTCCGTCAAGCATAGCATCTCTTATAGCCTCCCTTATAGGCTTTTTCATATTTTCTTCAGTGGTTATATCTTTCTTTTCTTTTTTGTCAGAGAAGTGATTTATATAATTTATTAAAGGTTCTTTAGTATTGCTTTTATTGTATATTAATTCTCTTGCCAATTCTATTTCTTTTTCATCTATCTTTGAAATAGGAAGAATTTGAGCCACATTAACAATAGCCATAGTAAGCCCGCAATTAATAGCCTCATACAAAAATACTGAGTTCATTACCTTTCTTGCCTCTTCCTTAAGCCCAAAAGAAATATTTGACACTCCCAAACTTATAGAGCTTTCAGGGTATTTTTTTGATAATTCTTTAATAGCATTAAGTGTTTGAACGCCAGATAAAAAACTTTTTTCATCACCGCTTGCAAGCGTAAATGTAAGAGGGTCAAATATTATATCATGCGGCAATATCTTATGAACATTAACAGCACGGTTATACATTCTCTCAGCCATTCTCAATTTATCTTCACAAGTAAAAGCCATTGATTTTTCATCTATTGTAAGAAGAATAATGGAAGCACCATACCTCTTAGCAAGCGAACATATAGCATCAAATTTATCTTCTCCCTGCTCCATATTGGCAGAGTTTATTATTGGTTTTCCGCCATACACTTTTAAAGCAGCCTCTATAACATTAGGTTTTATTGCATCAATAACTAAAGGCAAAGAGATTTGCTTAACATAAGCAGAAATAATTTTTGTAATATCCTCAACTTCGTCGCGTCCAGCCCAAGCAGCATTAACATCTATAGCATGGCTTCCTGCCTTTACCTGCTTTATACCAACATCAAGCATACCGTCCATATCACCCGCAATCATTAATTCTCTAAATATTTTACTTCCAGTAGCATTACTTCTCTCCCCTATCATCAAAGGAGCAGGGTTTTGTTTTATACTCACAACATTAAACAAACTCGCTATATAAGGTCTTTGTTTCTCTAATATAGGCTTTTTAGGCTTTATACCTTTTACTCTATTTGCTAATGCCTCTATATGCTTGGGAGTAGTTCCGCAGCAGCCGCCAATAAAGCTAAGTCCATTTAAATCAAAAAACTTACTGTTAATCTCAGCAAACTCTTCTGCAGTCATACTATAATATGCTTTTCCGTCTCTGTTTTCTGGAAGCCCAGCATTGCTATGTATTGATATTGGCAAACAAGATATTTCTGAAAGTTTTTTTATGTGCTGCATTGCCATGTCTGGTCCTGTACCGCAGTTCATACCTATAGAAAATATATCCAAATTCGAAAGTATTGTATATGCTGTTTCTATATCTGTGCCTAAAAGCATTGTGCCTTCTTTTTCTATAGTTACAGAAACCATTATTGGAATATCTTTGTTTAACTTTTTAGCCGTATCATTAACTGCTAATATTGCAGCTTTTAATTGCAAAACATCTTGTGCCGTTTCAAGAAGTATTATGTCAACTCCGCCTTCTATTAACCCCCTCGAAGCTAAAGCATAACCGCTATACATCTCATCAAAACCAATCTGCCCCAAACTTGGAAGTTTTACTCCAGGCCCTAAACTGCCAGCAATAAATATATCTCTCTCTAAATCACCCTTAGAATTAGGATTTTTTAAATACTCATCTCTTGCTTCATTTGCTATAACTGCCGCTTGTTTTGCAAGTTCATACGCCTTATCAGAAATATCATATTCGCTTAAAACCCAAGGTATAGCTCCAAAACTATTAGTCTTAGTTATATCAGCATTGGCATTCAAATAATCTATATGTATTTCTTTCATTATATTTGGAGCTGTTATATTTAATATCTCATTACATCCTTCTATATTATTGCCGTTTATATTCCAATACTCTTTCTTTATTTCTTTCTTTTGAAGCTCTGTACCAGTGGCGCCGTCTATTATTAAATACTTATCTTTTATTAGCTCTTTTAATCTATCCTTAACACTATTAAACATATACCAAAAAACTCCAATATTATTATTATTTTAATGCATTTTAATATAAAAAACCAAATAAGCAAGTGTGTAAAATATAAATAATATTTTCTTATACTATAAATTATGCTTGAACTTTAATATTATTAATATATAATTGTATAACATGAGTATAGATGATAAAACTAAAAGTGCCTTGATTAGAAAAGGAAATGAACTTTTTAATGAAAGAAAAATAGAAGAAGCATATAGATGTTATCTTACGGCTTCCTATTTCGGCGGAATAGAAAAAATTGCAGACTATTATAACTTTGAAAATAAAAATTTTATAAAAGCTATGCAATTATATAAGTTTATACTCAAAGAAGATTCAAACCTCGGCGGCAATATAAGAGCTAAACAAAAATTAGATACGCTATCTCAATCTGTAGCAAAAGTATTGCAAAAATGGTTAAATGATGATGAAACATTTAGTAATTCTAAAACAAATAAATTATCCTTAGATTCTAAAAATGTTTATCTTCCCAACAATTATAAAAGAAATAGTTTGGAAGATATTTTAAATGCAAAAGAAAAATTGGATAATGATAAACTGCTTAATAAAGAAAAATTATCTAATGCTAAAGAAGAAAATTGCAATAATAAAACTATAAAAAAACCTGTATTTGAACAAATCTATAAAAAGAAAAAATAAAAAAGTATAAATGAGGAGTTAGGCTATGGCTAAAATGGAAGCTAATGTAGAAAATATAGAAGAAAGTTTGGAGCAATTATCATCTAAATTTTCTAAAAATGATAGTTTAGTTATAATATTGGCAGCAGGGCACGGCAAAAGAATAAGAAGCTCAACATCAAAAATGCTTCATACTATTTGGGGAGTACCTAGTATAGAGAGAGTAAGACTTGCTGTAAAAAATGGTATAAATAAAAGCAACATCACTATAGTTGTTGGAATAAAGGCTTTAGAAGTAGCGAATGCTGTTGGAAAGCAGGCTAATACTAATTTTGCTTATCAAGAAAAGCAATTAGGTACTGGGCATGCTGTAAAAGTGGGACTTGAGAAGAGTGATTTAAAAAACATCAAATATTGTTATGTTATATATGCTGATATGGGGCTAATAGACTCTAACACCATGAAAGAGTTTCACGATGAGTTTATGAAAGCAAAAACTGATATGATATTAATGACTGCTATGTATGACGGTCCTAAGGGCGGAAATTATTATGGAAGGGTATTAAGAACAAGAGGATTAACTAAAGACCATAAAAAAAGCCAATACAGAGAAGGAACTAAGGGGCAAGTAATGGGAGTAATAGAATACAAAGATATACTTGCTCTTAAAGATGATGAGGATTTAGTAAAGGCTTATAAAGATGAAAAATTTGAGTATGGAAAAGATGAATTATTAGATAGTATGCATGAATATGTTGCTGGTATATATGGTTTTAAAATTGAGCCTCTTTTAAATTTAATAAAAGAATTAAAAGCAAATAATGCTCAAAACGAACTTTATCTCACTGACTTAATAGAGATGTTTGTTAATAATAATTTATCAATATCTACATATATGCCAAAAGATAATAGAGTTGTTTTGGGCTTTAATGATAAGACTGTACTTAAAGAGATGGAGTCTATTGCAAGAAATAATGTTTATAATAAATTAAAAAACATTATAACAATATATGACGGGGAAGACTTCTTTATTGATTACAGTGTAGTTGAACAGATATTAGAAATTGATAAAGATGAAAAGCCGCTTGATATATATATAGGGAAAGGTGCTTATATAGGCAAGGGCGTAAAAATTAATTATGGTGTTTATATAGACCATGGTGCAAAACTTGAAGGTAATATTGAGCTTGGAGAGCATACATATATAGGAGATAATGCATTAGTATCTTGCTTAGATAATCAAAAAATGATTCTCTCAAATAATGTACAAATATATGCAGGCAACCAGATAAGAGGAAATGTGTATATTGGTGAGAACACTATCTTAGAGAGAGGAGTTAATGTTACAGGAAGCGATAAACACCCGCTTAGTATAGGTAAAAATGTACTTATTAAAGGAGTAAGTTATATATATGGTTCTATTGTAGATGATAACGCCTATATAGAACATTGTATATTCTACTACTCTCATATAAAGGCTGCTCTTGATAAAAATGGAAAAGTGATTAAATGCAGATTTATAAGACCAAAAGAAGAAGGAATAGAATCTGTTATAAAATTGGAAGATGAAAATACTAAAAAAACTAAAAAGAAATAAAATCTTTTTAATATTAATAGCTATTATTATTTTCTGCTCGAATATAAATGCTCAATATGAAAAAGATATCAATAAAGATGCTCCGCCATTATCAAAACAGTATTATAGAATAAGCAGTTTTGAATCCATTTCAACTTGGTCGGCAGCATCTTTAAATAGCGAGCCATATATTAGTGAACTATTAATAGATTCCAAAAATAATGTGCATATAGCTTACTATGATAATACAATTAATTCTCCTGTTTATGTGTTTGGTAAAAATGGAAACTTTAAAAGAGAAATATTAGATAAAAATAGAGAATTAGGAAGCTTAATCAGCATAGCAAGCAATTCAGATAATATACATATATCATATTTAAAAAATAATAATATATGGTATGTAAATAATAATTCAGGTACATTTAATAATTATGCTATGGATTTGAGAAACAACAAAAAAATCATAGATTTAAAATTAGTGGTATCTATATTTAATTCTCCTATATTGTTTTTTATAGACAGTAAAGGAGTATTATCTGTATCAAGATTTTATAGAGATAATTTCTTTTCAGATTTAGTATATACAAATAAAATAATAGAAGAAGTATACCCCGCAGCAGAAAATGACGGATATGCGGTATATATGAAAGAATATTCTACAGGAAATATATTTTATGCTTCAAGAAAAACAAACACATCTTTTACTTTTTTTGATAATAACCCTATATTAAATAATGTAAATCAATATACCGTAGAACATGAGGCTCATAATAGATTTAATATTATATATAATACTAAAGACAATAGAAAAGAGATAAAATATAAGAAGTTCTATGACGGAGTTTTTACAGATGGGATAATAACTACGGAAAATCAAGATATTATATCATTTGACTCTTCTCTCGATTATGCATCGCAGCCTGTGGTATTATACACCAAAGAAGATGGAAATAAATATATATATGTGGATGGGCAGATTATAGATTTATCAATTCTTGGGAAAAGTATTGGAGAAGTTAGAGTAAATACGGCAAGATACCCTGAATTTTATATAGCATATTATAATAGTCTATTTAAAGAACTTAGAATTAGTAAGCTTAATATAAGTGATATTGAAAAATAAAAATAAACCGATAATTAATTTAACATTTGCAGTGTTTATAAAGTTATAT
>CAKVCJ010000116.1 GCA_934725655.1 uncultured Brachyspira sp. | reverse complement strand
ATTATTTTTATAATTCACAGTTTGATGAAGATATAAAAAAGAGTTTTGAATATGCTGTTTATTTTTATAATTTAGCCAAAGAAAGATGGGCAGTAACTAAAGACTTGGCTCAAAAAGTAATGAAAAATAAATCAAAATTAGAAATGGATAACTTAATAGATAAAGCATATAAAATAGCACTTGGAGAAATAGATTATAATAAAACAGCAGACAGACAATTAAAGCATATAGAAGAAATATTAAATATGATGGAATAAATATGGATAAATACTATGAAATAGAATTTGAAACCATAATAAAATCAAAGACAAAAATATATAATGATGATATTACCATAAAATGTCAAAATATGAATGGAATAGTTATTTATTTTGAAGGCAAGGCTATTGATATATTTATAGATGAAATAAAGAATAATAATATTTTATTAAAAAATTCAAAATTTTATATTGATACATTATTAGATGAAAAAGAAATATCTGATAAAGAAACATTTAATGAAGCTGAATATTTTTATCATATTTATTTAAATTGTATACCATATTCCAATAAGTTAAAAAATGAAAATAATAACACTTTAAAAAAAATCTGCAAAGAAAAATATGATAAGCGTTTTTTATTTTTAGAGCCGAATGTTGATAAATTAAAATCTATATTTAAATCTATGGAAGAGATAAATATAGATATATTATATTTAATAGATAGAATCTTAAGCGATATAGGAATATTAATAAGAACTGATTTTATCAAATATATACAGACAATAAAAAAATCTATGATTATAGAAAATAAAGTAGATAAAAAAGATATGTATATATATAATATAATGAGCAGCATAGTTTCTTATTTAGAGCATAATCATGTTTATAATTATATTTTAGATAATCATGATTTTCAAGATATTAATATGATATCACATAGCAATAGAGTTACTCTAATGATGATAGAGTTTATGCATTATTATAATAAAGAGTTTAAAAATAGATTAGGAAATAAGCTAAGATTAGAATATAAAAACAAATATATAAATAAATATAAAAAAATTATATCTCATTTTGAAAGCGATATACCTATAGATAATTTAGAAAGAGTATTTAAATTTGGAATGAGAAAATTCAGTATTAGCGAGATAAGCAATTTTTCAGTTGGAGCATTATATCATGATATAGCTTTATTAAAAATATTTGACTCTGTTCCTATGAATGATTTCTTAAAAGATACTGACAATAACCAAGACCTTCATGCTTTGAAAGGATATAATTTTATAAAAAAGACATTAAATTTTAAAGATGATGTATCCCTTCTTGTAGGTTTACATCATGATTATTATGGATACTCAAAAAACAATCTCATAAAACAATTTTTAAATAATAAATATCCTGATAATATATTATCATTTGAAGCAGAAGATTTTATCAAAGGCGAAGTATATTCATATGTCCCTTCAAAAATATTAGAAATAATAGATATATTTGATGTACTGTTATTTATGAACTCAAAGAAAAAAGAAAAAGTTGAAGATGTATTAAAATATATAAAAGATAAACTAATGGCAGAAGAAATAAAATTAGATCCTATAATTTTAGATTTATTTATCAATTATCTGTCTGAAACTTATGAAATAAAATAGAATACTTCTACAAATTAAAAAAATCTTTTAAAAATACGCCGACACCATTATTATTATTAGTATCTGTTACATATTTGGCATTTTTTTTAATCTTCATTTCCGCATTTCCCATAGCAACCCCAACACCAGCAAATTCAATCATCTCTATATCGTTATAGTTATCTCCAAAAGCAATAACATTCTCTCTATCAATCCCTTTTTTATTACATAACCACTTCAAAGCATTAGCCTTATTTGTATTCTCTGAAAGTATTTCTAAAAAGTTTGGATTAGAAAAAGATGTATGAACTGTAAATAAATTATCAATAGTGTTTTTTATATCTATGAGTATTTCATTTTCTGCAAGTATAATCATCTTTTGAACTTCAATATTATCATTAAAATTTTCTAAGCCCACTATTTTATTTTTTTTATCAACTTTTTCTGTATGAGTTTGAATTTTAAAATCATCTTTAGCCACTATATATTGCTTCTTACAATAAAGATTTAATGAAGTATTATTAATATATTTTGTTTCATAGAGTTTTATTATTTCATATACTATTTCTTTTTTTAGAGGATTACTAAAAATAGAGTTATAATTCTTATCAACAACCATAGCACCATTAAATACTATAGACTCACTATTATTTTGTAATTCTTTACAATAGAAATCCATAGAAGAAGTAGGCCTTCCTGTAGCAAGCACTACATCAATGCCTTTCTCTATTAATTTCTTTAAAATATTTTTATTATAATCAGTTATCTCACTATCATCATTAAGAAGAGTACCATCTAAATCTGTAGCTATTAATTTTATATTATTATTATTCATAAATTAAATAAGTTCCTTTAAAAAATTAGCCAATCCATCATTTTCATTAGTTAAAGTAATATAATCAGCCCTTTGTTTTAATATATCTTCAGCATTTTCCATAGCAACCCCTATACCAGCAAACTCAATCATCTCTATATCGTTGTAGTTGTCTCCAAAAGCAATAACATTCTCTCTATCAATCCCCTTTTTATCACATAACCACTTCAAAGCACTGCCCTTATTTATACCCGAAGCTAAAACCTCTAAAAAATTAGGATGCGAAAATGAAGTGTGAACATCAAGATTCTCTCTTATAAAAGTCTCAAGATTAGAAAGTACATTGTTCTCTCCAATAAATAACATCTTACTAAAATTATAATTATCAATAGAATCAAACCCTATAACAACATCAGTAATATTTTCTTTTTCAGCATAGTTTTTAAAATATATATCTTCTTGAGAGACTATATATTGATTGCCGTTATAAACATGCAAATAAACATCATAACTTTTTGCAATATCCATTAAATAAAACACATCTTTCTCTTTAATTACTTTATTGTATACAATATTACCTTTAGCATCAGTAATAACAGAACCATTACAAACTATACAATAATTATTATTATCCAAATATTTATTGTATCTTTTAAGCCCATCAAAAGGCCTTCCGCTTGCAAGTATAAGTTCTATGCCATTATTAATGCAATATTTTAATACATCTCTATTGTAATCACTTATCTCACTATCATTATTAAGAAGTGTTCCGTCTAAATCTGTAGCTATTAATTTTATATTATGCATGCTTTATATAATACCATAAAAACAATCTAATTCAAGCATCTTTTTTAACGCATACTCTTATCATAAGGTATACCTGAGGCTTTAGGGGCTTGAGAAGTTTTAGATGTAAATGAAAGCACAATTAAAGTAGCAATATAAGGTATCATTTTATAAATGCTGTTTGATATAGGCAAATTAGCAAGCAAAGGTATTCCGGAATATGCCGAAGCAAGTGTTTTCATAAGCCCAAAGAAAAAAGCAGCATAAAGTATTTTTATAGGCTTCCATTGTCCGAATATGAGTACTGCTAAAGCTAAAAATCCATATCCTGCAACTGTAGCATTAAAGTTTGTAGAAGTAGGTATAATAAACACTAATCCTCCAAGTCCGCCCAAAGCACCAGATATAGCAACGCCGATATACCTTATTTTATAAACATTAATCCCCACAGAATCAGCCGCCTGCGGATGCTCGCCGCAGCTTCTAAGTCTAAGCCCGAATCTTGTCTTATAAAGTAAAACCCAAGATAAAGCAAGTATTATAAAACCTATATAAGTTGTTATATAAGTATTTTTAAATAATAAATTGCCAATAACAGGAATACTTCCAAGTATAGGCACAGATTCTATTCTAAAATTATTAACAAAACTTATTTGCTGAACAGTTTGTATAGCCCTTGTAACATATATAGCAAAGGCAGGAGCAAATATATTTAAAGCCGTACCGCTAATAACTTGATCGGCACTCATATTAATAGCAGCATATGCATGAAAAAGTGAAAATATAATACCCGCTAAAGCAGATATAATCATAGCCAAAAATAATGTCACAGTAGGAGGGAAATTTGCTCCGAGCCTGCTTATAAAAAATATTCCCGCAAAAGCTCCTATTATCATTATGCCTTCAAGAGCAATATTAACAACCCCGCTCCTCTCAGAAAACATTCCCCCCAAAGCAACAAGCAAAAGAGGAATAGAAAAGAACATAGTCTGCTGTACTAAAAAATAAATTGTATCCATTGAAAACTCCTTTTTTGTCTTTTACTTATTGCATTTACTCATTAGCATTTGTTTCTCTGTTTTTGTTTATCTTTTTGGATATAAATCCAACAATAGATTTAAAAAGCAAAGCAAAAGCACTAAAATAAATAATAGAAGCAATAATCATCTCTATTATCTCAGGTGTAAAGTCATAAACCTGCATATAAAATCCGCCCACTGTGATATGAGCAATAAAAAGCCCAGCAATTAAAATACCTATAGGGTGAGAAAGCCCAAGTAATGCAATAGGTATTCCCATAAACCCCTCTTCAGCAAGCACATCAATAACCTCAATATGCTTACCAATACCAGATAAATAAAGAAGCCCTCCCCCAAGTCCGGCTAAAGCCCCAGCGATTACCATAGAAAGCACAATATTTCTTTTTTCATTAATTCCAGCATATCTGCTTGCATCTTTATTTAATCCGCAAGCCTTGAGTTCAAATCCGAATGTGGTTTTTGAAAGAATTATATAAGTTATAATAACAACAATCACAGCTACAAAAAAACCGCCATTTGCACTGGGGCCTCTAAATAATATATCTAACCCCATACCCGGAAGCGTAGCTGAAGAAGGAATATTTTGTGATTGATTTTTAAGCATATCATAAACTGTTAAAGTAACTAAATAATTAGTAAGATACATACCAATATAATTCATCATAATGCTTGAAATAACTTCATTAACATTAAACCTTGCTTTAAGAAGCCCTGGTAAATAAGCCCATAAACCGCCAGCTATAAAAGAAGCAATTAAAGCTATAATCCAGTGAATAGCAGGAGGAAAGAATGTACATTTAATAGCAACCAACACAGCAGCATAAGCCCCTATAATAAATTGCCCAGAAGCCCCTATATTAAAAAGTCCATTTTTAAAAGCAAACCCAACCGAAAGCCCTGTTAATATTAAAGGAGTAGCCGTATATATAACCTGCCCTATTCCTCTTGTGCCTCCGGAAAAACCTCCAGAAAGTATAGTCATAAAAGCAGGAAAAGCTTCGCCTGCATTGCTTACAAGAAGTATTATAAACCCTAAAAGTAAGCCTATAATAATAGCAAGAAATGATGAAAATATATTTACAAATCCTTCTTTTTCTAAAACATTTGCTAATTTATCTTTTAAATTACTGCTCATTAAGCACTCCTTTTAGAACCAGCCATATATAAACCCAACTCATTAATAGTAATATCTTTATTTATCATATTAGCTACAATTTCACCTTCATATATAACAAGTATTCTATCACTCAAATTCATCACCTCGTCAAGTTCTAATGATACAAGAAGAACAGCCTTTCCGCTATCTCTCTGTGCTATTAATTCTTTATGTATATATTCAATAGCTCCAACATCCAATCCCCTCGTAGGCTGAACCGCTATAAGTAAATCAGGATTTCTATCTATCTCCCTCGCCACTATTACCTTCTGCTGATTACCCCCAGACATACTTCTTGCAAAAGTTTTAGCACCTTCTGCACTCCTTATATCAAATCTTTTTATAAGTCCATTAGCATAATCTTCAATTTCTTTAAATTTTAAAAATCCATTTTTTTGAAATTTGTCAGTAAAATAAGTTTGAAGTATAGTGTTTTCAGCGAGAGTATAATCAAGTACAAGCCCGTGTTTATGTCTATCCTCAGGAATATGTCCTATACCGCTTAATGTCTTTTTTCTTATAGATAAATTAGTAATGTCTTTTCCATTTAAACTAATACTTCCGCTTGACATCTCGATGAGTCCTGTTAAAGCATATATAAGCTCAGTTTGTCCATTTCCGTCAATACCAGCAATGCATACTATCTCACCCGCACGCACATCAAAAGAAATATTTTTTACTATATTTTTTTCACTATGAGGAGATTTAACATTCAAATCCTTAACCGATAATATTACATCTTTCGGCTTAGCTAAAGTTTTTTCTACTACCAAAGCAACCTTTCTTCCAACCATCATCTCAGACATCTCTTCT
>CAKVCJ010000115.1 GCA_934725655.1 uncultured Brachyspira sp. | reverse complement strand
TCACTACATTACAATAAGATAATTTAGCGATAGGACTATTTGAATCGCCTGTAATAGCAAATATTCTTATATTTCTTGATTTTAAAATACTTGCTGCTGCTAATGTTTCCTTAGTATCGCCTGATTTTGAAATCATAATTACACATGATTTTTCAGTTAATCTTTTATTGTCTGAAACTCCGACAAAAGCGGCACTCTCTGCAAAAAAATCAATTTTAGCAGATACCTTTCTCATTATATTGGCAACTCCTTTCATTATAGATAATGATCCTCCCACTCCCAAGAAAAATACATTATCATATCCTTCAGAAGCAATTTTATCTGCCATAGACATAATTTCTTTACTTAAAGAAACCCCTTTGTCAATTGTCTCCTTATAAATAACCTCATCAAAATTTAACATATACTCTCTCCTTAAAAAATTAAAATATTATAAAGTTTTTCTTCCAAGTTTTTCATCCATATCAGGAAACATTTTAATATTTAAATCTATCCCCTTATATTCCGTTATTTTATAAGAAATATATTGTATAGGTATTAAATATAAAATAGCTGATAAATACTCATCTATTTTAGGCAAAACTAAATGATTATCTCCTTCTAAACATCCAAAATAATAACTTTTCTTAGCATATTTATCTAAATATTGCATAATAGAAATTAATCTATCATTTAGAAGTTTATTATTAGGAGCTAAATAAATTATAACAGAGCTGTCATTTTTTAGTTCATAACAAGGTCCATGCAAAAAATCTTCCATTTCAAAAAACGATGCCGGTATTCTAACTGTTTCTGTAATTTTTGTTTGTGCTTCTGAGGCAACACCTAAACCGCTTCCATAAGAAACCAATATTATTCTATTAGCATTTATCAAATCATTTTTGTTTTTTTCAACCCAATCAATAGAAACTTCTATAACTTTATTAATATTTAATATAGCATCCTCTATTTTTTTTAATTCTTCATTATATTTATCTAAAGTTATGTATGAATTCATTACTGCTAATTCTAATGCTAATAACATTAAAGTTAATGAAGTTGTTAACATACCTTTAGTAACAAATCCTATTTTCTCTTCACCGCAATCTATTTTTATAAAATGTTTAGAAATTTTAGCTAATGGAGAATCTTGTGAATATGTAACAGCAAAGGATCTTTCATAATTATTAGCTTTTTTTATTGCTTCTATTGCCGAAGCACTTCTTCCAGTCTGCGATATTCCAAAATAATAAACATTATCCTCATAACATTTATTTGAATAAGAAATAAACTCTGAAGGATTTTTATATTCTATTTCTATATTAGATATTTTTTCAATATATAGTTTAGAACATAAAAAAGCATTTAAAGAAGAACCTGTAGTAAATACAATTATTTTTTTAGGTTTATCAATACTATATGAATCTAAAAAGTCTTTAAGAATATTTTTTCTATTATTAAAGACATTCATACAAATATCTTGTTCTTCTTTTATATAAGTGAACATATTTAAAACCATAAACACCTCTAAATCAAGCTAATATTCCAAAAAAGCATCCTATTATACCGACAGCAATAATACCAAAAAGCATCCAGTTCACAGAAATGTTTTTTCCAAGTAAATAGAATATAAGTAAAGTAATACCTAATGATAATGTTTTAGGCATAATACTATCTAAAATATTTTGTATAGTCATAGGAGCATCTGCAGTACCTATATTAAATGCCACATTAATATTAACAAAGTCGGCAGTCATTCCGCCTATTACCATTAAACCAACTATTGAAACACCATAAGTTATAGAAGCCATAATGCCGCTTTGATCTGCTTTCTTTATAAGATTCATACCCATATTATATCCCATAAAAATACCAAGATATCTTATAACATAGTTAGGTATATTAAAAACTAATAGGAATAAAATAGGACCAACTATACTTCCCTTAAGACAAAAATCTATAGCAATACTTGTAGCAATTATTCTCAATGAAACTAATACTATAGCATCTCCTATACCAGATAAAGGTCCCATTAACGCTGTTTTTATAGATCTTATAGCTGTATAATCATCGCTGTTTTTATTTACTTTTTCCTCTTCTAAAGCAATTGTAACTCCCATTACAAATGTAGACATAGCCTGTGTAATATTAAAAAATTCTAGATGAGTTTGTAATGCTTTTGTTATTTTTTCTTTACTGTCCCCATAAAACTTTTTTAAAATAGGTATCAATGCAAAACAAAAGCCCATATGCATTTGTCTTTCATAATTCCAAGTCCATTCCATAAGCATTGATCTGAAAAAAACATTTATTAAATCTTTCTTTGTTATTTTATTATTATTATTATTTTCCATAGCCAAAATCCTTTTATATTATTAATTAAAAATCATCTTCTTCTGAGGTTGAAGAAGCAGTAGCTTGGGCTTGATTTCTATTAGAAATTATTATTATAGCAATAATAAAACCTAATATAGAAATAGCTAAAGATGGAAGTTTTAAATAAGCTGCTAAGATAAAACCTAAAATATAAAATACTGCCATTTTTTTGTTTATCATCATTCTAAGTAAAATAGCAAAACCTAAAGCCGGCATAATTCCTGTAGAAATAGTCATACCTTTTTTAACAAATTCTGGTATTGCATTAAGTAAAGCACTTATAGCACTGCTTCCAAAATAATATGAAAATCCTATAACCAAACCTATTGGTAAAGCTCTAGTAAAGAAACCGCAAATAAACTGAGTCCAACCAACTTTATCTGCTTCTCCTTCATTTGCAAATCTATCAGCTATTTTAATAACAAAAGGATAAACAAATACAAACACTGCATTTTGTATAATAACCATTAAAGTTGCTATTGGAAGTCCTAATGTAATAGCATTTTCTATTCCAGTACCCTGATCTATAGAAAATGCAGCTGCCAATACTGTTCCTGTTATAAATTCAGGAGGCATTGCTGCACCAATAGATACGTTTCCTAAAAAAGCTAACTCTAATGTTCCTCCGATAATAACTCCTGTAGGTATATCTCCCATTACTATACCTGTAAGAGCTCCTACAACTATAGGTCTCATAAACATACTAACGCCTGTGAAACACTTTTCAACAGCCATTATGAAAAAACCTAAAAAACCTAAAGATATTGCTGTAATTAACATATTTTATCTCCTTAAATTATCTTTTAATATAATTTTTTGTTCACTTGGCAATCCTCTTACTTCTAACTCTATTTCTGGAAATTCATTCATAAATTCTATTAATTTATTCTGCTCTTCTTCTGTTAAAGAAACTGTTTTTGATATTTTTTTAGCACCTTCTGTATGTTTTATGCCGCCTAAATTTATACTCTTTATAACTTTTGTTTCTCTAGCTAATTTTATAGCATCATAAATGTTTTCAAATATAATAAAAAGCTTATATTGATCTGTAACACCTGATAATATAGCTTTAATAGAATCATCAACTGTTTTAAATATTAATTTACAGTTGTTAGGCCTAGCTAATTTTAAAGTAGTTTTTCTTATCTCATCATTAACAAGTTCATCATTAGCTATTAATATGCAATCTGTATCAATAGACTGCAGCCAAGAAACTGCTACTTGACCATGTAATAATCTATGGTCTACTCGTACATGTTTTATCATTATTCTTCCTCCTAAAAATCATCATTATCTATATTTAAATCTAAATCATTGCAAAAAATGATAGATTCTCTAGCTAAATTAACAGCATCTCTAATTACATCATTAATATCATTTGAAGAATCCGAATTAGATAATACCTCTATAATTAAAGGAATATTCATACCAGCTATTATTTTAACTCTGCTATCTTTTATAAACTTCATAGCCTCATTATTTACACTTCCCCCAAATAAGTCTGTAAAAATTATCAACTCATCATTATCATTAAATTTAGATAAAATATTTTGTATTTCACTTTCTATACTTAATTCATTATCACTAATATAAGCAGATTTAGCTGCTACATCATCTCTATTACCTAAAAGCATATTTAAAGTTGATTTTATACCGGAACTCATATCTCCATGCGACATAATTAAAAATTTTCTCATATATAAAACCTCATATAATATTATATAACATATTATAACGTATTAAGTATACTAAATAAAAATTTATTTGTCAAGAATTAATTTTGTTTTTATAAATCAAAATATAGATAATTTATTTTTTTATAAAAATTAATAATATCGAATAATAAGAATAGCTCCTATTAAAAGAATATGTAAAACAAATATTTTATTCTAAAACGAATTTAAATTTGCTGGCAATAAAATATTCTTCACTGAAATGAATAGGTACAAAATTTTTATCAGATATTAATGTTTTATAAATAAGCAATGGTTCGCCATATCTAATAGATAATAAATTGCCGATATCTTTTGCTATATCAGCTTCAAAACTCCAGCGTAAAATACAAGAAGGCTCAACATTATTTTGTCTTAAAATTTTATATATAGAATCTAATTCATCTAATTTACAATTCATAATAAATCTATTCTTCTCATAACTGAAATTGTTTCTTTCAAATAGCATTGGTATGCCGTCTATATACCTTATCCTCTCTATAACAATTACTTTATCTTTATCCGATAAAGACAAATTAGAAGATATTTCTTCATTGGGTATCTCTACTTTTAAACTTAAATTTTTTGAACTAACTGCATAACCTTTTGATGTAAATAATTCTGTAAAAGAAATAGGATTATTTTTCTGATTATTGAATACAATTTTTTTTTCAATCTTTGGCCTTATAATAAAAGTTCCTTTGCCTTGTTTCTTTATTAATAACTTTTCCTGTATTAATTCATTAACTGCTTTTCTAATTGTAATTCTGCTTACATTAAATTGATCTATAAGTTCTAATTCTGTAGGTATTTTATCTCCATGTTCTAAATTATTAATATATTGCTCTTGTATAAAATGTTTTATTTGTATGTATAGAGGAGTCATTTTATCATCAAATTCTTTTTTCATAAATCACACCCTGATAATATTTTTATTAATTATACAACAAAAACAAATATTTATAAATATATATATTGACAAAATATTATGATGATATACAATATAACGTATTATAACATTATATAAAAGGACTATCAATTATGGAATTAAAAGAAATTATATCAAAAATTAAAGAAAAACAGCCTAAAATTAAATCTGTTTTCTTTGTTGGATGCGGTGCTTCTAAAGCAGAATTATACCCTGCTAAATATTTTTTAGAAACAAATGCTAAGAATTTAAGAGCTTCGCTGCACACTGCTAATGAATTTAATTACGCCACTCCTGTTTCTGTTGATAATTCAGCAATAGTTATAACTTGTTCTTTAGGCGGAAATACTCCTGAAACTGTTCAAGCTACAGCTTTAGCTAAGTCTTTAGGAGCACATGTAATAGCTGTTACACATGCTGCAGGTTCTCCTATAACTGAAAAACCTGACTATGTTGTATTGCATAGATTCCAAGAAAGTTATTCTGCAAAACAGGAAAAAATGACAAAAGTATTAACTCTTGCTGTTGAAATATTAAATCAATTTGAAGGATACCAATATTATGATAAAATGATAGATGGTTTATCTAAAATATATGATTTAGTAGATCAAGCTGTAACAACTGTTTTGCCTAGAGCTATAAAATTTGCTGAACAATATAAAGATGCTCCTGTAATATATTTAATGAGCAGCGGAGCAACATTAGAAGTTTCATATGCATTTTCAATATGTTTAATGATGGAAATGCAATGGATTAATTCTGGAAATTTCCATGACGGTGAATTTTTCCATGGACCATTTGAAATAGTTGATAAAGATGTTCCATTTGTATTACTAATGAATGACGGAAGAACTAGACCTATGGACTCTAGAGCTTTAGATTTTTTAAATAGATTTGGAGCATTAACTACTGTTATAGATGCCAAAGATTTCGGTCTTGGATCTCATATTAGTAAAGAAGTTGTAGATTATTTCAATCCTATGCTAATAAATTCAATTCTTAGAGTATATGCAGAACAAATGGCAATTATCAGAAATCATCCTTTAACAACTAGAAGATATATGTGGAAAATAGAATACTAATATAATTAAGCCATAAAAATTAACAAAAAAGAGGTTCAAATTATTTTTGTGCCTCTTTTTTTTATACTTATTTTGTTTAGGAGCCAGAGATATTGCACATTTTTTAGTTAAAAAAAGTAGGTATTCCTTATAATATAAATAAC
>CAKVCJ010000114.1 GCA_934725655.1 uncultured Brachyspira sp. | reverse complement strand
TTTAAATTTTTTGTACGAGCTATGCACTCCCTACGGTCGGGGGCTTACCGCACGACAATACTCTGTTTTAATCATAGCACTCTAAACGTGCGGGGGAATGCTCTTTTATTCACAATTATTTTTTCTTTTCTTTAAAAGTTAGGAGCTTATCCCTATAATACTCGTATTGTTTTTTACGCAACTCAATCTCAGCAGGAAGCCCCCTAGTGATGTCATTGCATAGCGTATCGAATTGGTCAAGTATTTTAACAATACGTTCCTGCTCCTCTAACGGCGGTATTGGAATTTTTAAATTTCTCATCTCTTTCATCGGCACACTTTTTACTGTTCCGCCATCTGCTTTTGCTAAATATATATCTCTTATATAAGACGATTTTAATAAATACATTAAAAATTTTGGTACTAAGAAACTTTTATTCGGCTTTATTGAATATATACCCTCTTTAATATTCCAATTACTAGGAAATTTATCTATTATTGCAGTTTCACCAATGGTGCCAGTGCCTGAAAATAAAACATCTCCTACTTCTAAATTAGAACGTTTATTACATAACTTTAATGCTTCATCATTTATTTTGTCTGTTTTTTCACTAAACTTTATCGTATTATTTTGTAATTCTCTAATTGTAACATAATAGTTTTTTGCATCGTCTGTATTAAGTCTAAAAAATTGACGAGGATTTAAACCTGTATTTAATGAGATTATAACTTCATTGAGAATTTTCCATTCAACATTATCATTAAAAGTAAGAAGCTTGTCCCTATAATACTCATACTGCTTTTTTCTTAAAATAGTTTCTCTATGCAAAAGCTCTTGTAATTTTGTTGTCTTATCTGTAAACTCATCTAATATACGTACTATCTCTTTCTGCATTTTTATTGGCGGTAATGGTATCATAAATTTTGAATATTTTTCTATCCATTGACGTGTATGGTCTAATGGAACGTACTTTATATTTTTCATGCAATAATATAAATATCTAAAATTTGATTTATTTTCATCTATCACTTTAAGCATTTTCATTGCAGATGATTTCACTTTAAAATTAAAATCAACCCAATGAAAAGAAGTTGTAAAATCATCAAATATAATTACAGGTTCTTTTTTACTAGCTTTATATATTCCATCTTTTTCATTTGTATAACCAAGTATAAAAGTTTGACCTGCTGTTAAAACAGGAGTATCATAATCATCATTGTATTTAGTATTTTCTACAATATATTTTGATGGCTGTTCATAATTGATTACAGAACTCAACTCTACATATTCCACGCCGTCAGGACATTCTTTATTCAATAACTCTTCTAACTTACTCATAACTCAATCATTATAAACAATTATACTGTTTTTCTCAATTACATTTTTTATCTCTAAAAAATATTTTTATTATAGCATTATATCAATAATAACTATTGACTTTATAAGCATTAATTAATAGAATTACGCATTCTAATAATTTTAAAGAGAGAAGAAAATGAAAAAAGCTATATATATCATTTTTTTAATATTATCAATAATTTCATGCAATAATAACAATAAAACTACATCAAATAATGAAATATCTATATCTCTTGGCGGAGAGCCTAAAACTCTAGACCCTACATTAAACTCGCTTAGTTTCGGCTCAATATATATGATACATTTCTTTGAAGGGCTTACTAAAAAAGACAAAAATGATGAAGTTGCAGCTGGTATGGCCAAAAGCTGGGACATATCTGAAGATGGTCTTACATATACTTTTTATTTGAGAGATGATGCTAAATGGTCTGACGGTGAAAAAGTAAAAGCTCAAGATTTTGAATATGCTCTAAAGAGAGCAGCAGACCCTAAAACAGCAGCAGCCTATTCTCATATGCTTAATGTTGTTAAAAATGGAAGTTTGGTTATAAGCGGTAAAACTAATGTTGATGCTTTAGGTGTAAAGGCAATAGATGACAATACTTTAGAAATTGTATTAGAAAACCCTACTCCATATTTTTTAGAATATTTATCTGTAAGCAGTGCATATTTTCCTGTGAGAAAAGACATTATAGAAAAATACGGTGATGATTGGGCAAGAAATCCAGAAACATATATTGTAAACGGTGCTTATATTATGACAGAGAGAAAAACCGATGAAAAAATTGTTATGGAAATAAATACTAATTATTATGATAAAGAAAGCATTGTTGCTAAAAAGATTAATGTTATTATAATGAGCGATTCAAACACTTCTCTTGCTGCTATAAAAAGAGGAGATATACAATTTTCTGTGATAGAAGCTCCGCTTGGAGAGATATCTTCACTTATAAAAGAAAATTATATATTACAAGAGCCTGCTTATGGCATATATTTCTTGGAAATTAATTCACAAAAAGGGGTGCTTACAAATAAAAACATAAGAAAAGCATTAGCATTAGCATTTGACAGAAACTATATAATATCAAACATCACAAAGATGAATCAGACTCCAGCATATGCATTTGCAGCCTATGGAATGAAAGACAATAATGGAAATGATTTTAGAGAAAATGGAAGCAATTATCTTAATCTTGGAAGCTACGATAAAAACATAAAAGAAGCTAAAAGACTTATGGAATTATCAGGATACACAAATGGAGAAAACTTCCCTGTATTAGAGATAAGAACTACACCTGGATATTTTACTTTAATATGCGAAGCTATGCAGGAGATGTATAAAGAGAATTTAGGCATAGATGTTACAATTAAATCTGAAGAGTACAACGAAACATTTCAGGCTATGGTTGAGAAGAATTATGATTTAGCCCGCACTGGCTGGACTGCAGACTACAGCGACCCTTTAGCTATGATTAGTTTCTTTTCGGAAGTAAGTGCAGTTAATCATAGCGGATTTAGCAGCAAGGAGTTTAACGATTTATTGAAATTCGCTTCAAGTACAACCAACACTGATGAAAGAACAAAAGCATTACATAAAGCAGAAGATTTAATATTTGATTATGTTCCTGTAATACCAATAATATACAGAATGGACCCCTTTATGATTAATCCGAAACTAAAAGGAGCAATATTCAATCCCCTTGGAAGATATAGATTTCATTATGCATATTTAGAGAAATAATTTGATTTACCGCACGTTAAACCAAACAAAAAATATGAATAAGTTTATAACTATAATGTTTTTATATATGTAAACTTATTTACCGTGCGGTTAGATAGATTAAAAAAACAATAAAATCTTGGGCGGGTGTGCTTTTTATAATTGAGCTTAAAAATAAATAAAAATTATGTTATTGGTTTATGCTATAAAAACTTAAAGGGCGGGAATTCTAATAAAACAAAAAAGAAGCCCTGTATTAGAGCCTCTTTTATTCTTTCTATCAGCAAATTTAATTTTTAAACTATAAATATTCTCTTAAAAATAATACCTAGCCCCAATGCTCATTCTGCCAAACCCTGCTTTATTTATTTTTGCTGGGTATCCTAATTCCTTACCGTTTATCACCATATGAAGCCCCCCTCCAAACTCTAAAAGTATAGCCACATGCTTATTTACATTTATATTAAAACCAGCCCCGCCCCCAACTTCAAAATAATATGGCGCACTAAATAAAAACTTTCCGCTTTTATCAGCATCAAAAGATAAAAAACCAAAACTTCCAAAAGCAAAACCGTATCTTGATATGCTTATAGCTCCTTTATATTCGTCATCACCCCCAAATGTTAATTTTTGCATAAGGCCTAATTGATACATTTGAGGACTGTCATCGTATATCTTTGAGCCTGCAACAGAAGTATAGCTTTTTATCTGAAAGTTATTGTATTTCATTAACTTAAAACCAAATTCTATATTAACAGATGTTTTTATTGAATCAGCACTGCTGAATAATCCTATAGAAAAAAATCTATTATCAAGTACAGACTGAAAGCCTTTTTTTTCATTATTATCATTTTCTTGCGAATATAATTTATTACAAAATAAAGATAAAAATATCATATTTACTGCAAGTATATATTTTTTTATCATTATAGTATTCTCCTAAACAAAATTGAAATATTTTTGTGTATGTATTAAAAATTATTTTTTTAGTATTATTCTTTTATTGTTTTTATTTGCGTAAAGAAGTATAAATATTTACCTACAAATAAAATAACTAACAAAATCCTCGCATGCAAATTATTAACAAATATAAATGTAGCTATAAGCATGCAGCTGACAGGAATAAGTATTGTTAATTTAGATTTTAATGTCATAGCTCTTGAATTAACAAAACTCTCTAAATGTTTTTTGTATAGTTTTGTAGACATAAACCAATCATGAAATTTTTTAGAGCCTTTAGCAAAAAAGAATGATGCTAACAGCAAAAAAGGTGTTGTAGGAAGTATAGGCACAACTATGCCGACAGCTCCTATTGCCGCACAAACAAAACCTAAAATTATTAATAATGTTTTCATATAATGCCTTTAAAATCCACTCTTTTATTTTTTATAAAATTATGCCTCATCATAACAAATACATGACTTAATGCTATTATGGGGTGATAAATAAGCATTATTTTTCCAGAAAAAGACATAATTTGCTTTACTTTATTTTTAATGTTTCTTTTATAACATTGCTTTGGGCAAGCACTGCAGAAAGTTTTTGTTTTTATAAATTTGCAATTGTCTGTTCTCTCTATTGAATAATTATATATTTCTTCGCACTCTTTGCATAAGGGCTTACTTCCAAATGTTTTACAGCAAATTTTTTGATAATCTTTATGATGATGTTTGCAGTAAAGATTAATCATATAAAACATTACTCTTTTTTCATTTTCTCTTTTTTTATATAGTTTATCTTTTTTTAAGCACATTTTTATAACTCTTTTTTTATATATTGGGCATCTTTTTTTAAGACACCCAATATACTATTCCCCAAAAATCAATATTTTAATAAAAGTTCAAAACTCATTAAAATTTCCAAGTAATACCAGTACTTCCATTAAATGCAAGTCCATTGTCAGCACTGTTTCCTATACCGTCAACCGTAGTAGCTCCTCCAATCTGAGCCTCAAAATACCACTCTAAATTAGGCATAGGATTAATATATAATTCTCCATAAACTAAATAGCCTACAGAATAAAATATAGGAGGTATTCTCACCGGTTTAGCACTGCTTGCATAAGCATTAATTCCTCCAGTAATCATAGAAAATGATACAGCAGGCTCTAAGTATAGCGTAACTAAATCACTCTCAGCAGTAAAACCAACAGGCACAGCCACACCTACAAATTGAGGCTTAGTTATATAATACTCAGTTCCTCCTATTTCTATAGAAGCCCCTTCCCCTGTAAAAGCTATGTTATGAGCAGTAAAATCATAATAAGGTGCAGCAGCTATAGAACCTGAACTTCCTAACTCAAAAGCACCTATAGGGTTTGAAGCATCTATGTTATAGAGTCCAAATTCAGCAGCCCCCTCTTTAGCATCCATTCCTGGAGGTGTAACTGTATATGAAGTGCCTTTAAAGTCTGCTATAGAACCCTGATATATTACTCTTATTTGAGGCTCTATTAATATAGGGTCGGTTGCCGCTATAAAATATCCTCTAATGTCAACACCTATAGATTGTCCTACAGTATCTTTAGTAAATCCATATTTTCCATTTTCTCCAACTGTACCTAAATTCATATTAGGTCCAATATTTAGATTAACGCCATTAGCTAATTCGCCGCTTCTGCTTTCATTTGCTTTTAATTTGTACATTCCATATTTAAGATTAACTCTTATTCTGCTGAAAATATTATTGCCAGTATAATATTCTATTCTTGTATCTGTTGAAACAGCAATGTCTCCATCATTAACACTTCCGCTTCCAATTCCTATAGTAACAGGTACATTAATTCTTAAATTCTGATTAAGAAAAGTAGCCGTTAGTATAGGAGTATGTGCCTGCCAGCTTCCGCTAACATATCTAAATTGATAACCAGCACCAATAGCAAAACTCTCTGTCTTATAACCAAATCCAGCTAAAGCAGCAGGTCTAAAAGTGCTTATTCCGCCCTTACTTCCATTGTCTAAATTATCCAACAAAACTCCAGCAGTCTCGCCATTTACCCCCACAACAAAACGTAAATTATCTGTACCCGCTAATACTCCGAATCTGTCAAGCCTTACCCTTAATTGATTCTCATCAACCAAAAAATCATTGAAATCCTCTACAACTGTGTAGCTAAATACACTATAAGCATTTATTATTAAAGCCGTTAAAATGATATATAAACGTC
>CAKVCJ010000113.1 GCA_934725655.1 uncultured Brachyspira sp. | reverse complement strand
AGTGTTATTGTTTGATGATATCCATTTTTCTGCTGAGCCAGGTATTATATTTCCATTTTCATCTTTTATAGTAAGGTTTTCAAATAGATGATTTATATATATCATAGAGTTAATAGAAGATGTTTTTGAAGGGTCCATTGTATTAGGTTTGCCTCCAACTGATACTGTTATTTCATTTAATATTTTTTTAGGCTCTTTGTGGCAAGAGAAAAGCAAAATTGATACTGATATGATTAATAGTTGCAAAAACTTATTTTTTTTCATAAAAAATCCAAAGTATAAAATCTTATCTTTACATATATCGAAAAAAATGATAACTATATAATTAAAATATATTATTTTATTTATTATTTTCACAAATAAAAACAAATTTATTAAATATATTTTGCATTTTTATATTATTTTCAGACATTAATTCTGGATGCCATTGAAGGGCTAATATAAAATGATTTTTGTCTTTATATTCTATTGCTTCTATAATATCATCATTAGCCTTTGCTGCAATATTAAAATCTTTTGCTGCCTTTCCTATAGCTTGATGATGAAAACTATTAACTTCACTTTCTTCACCTAATAAGTCATATAATATAGAAGTTTTATTTATTTTTATTTTATGTGTTGCTACATCCGTTGGAGCAGTTTGAGAATGAAGTATATTGCTTTTAGTTTGAGATTCTATGTCCTGAATTAAATCTCCTCCAAAATAAACATTAATAAGCTGCAATCCTCTGCATATTCCTAAGATAGGCTTTTTCATTTTAAAGGCATAATCAAGTACTGTAAAATCAAACTCATCTCTTTCTTTTGATATGCTTCCGATTTTGGGGTGCGGTTCTTGATTAAAATAGAACGGATGTATATCAACTCCTCCTGTCATGATAACTCCAGAAACATTTTCTACCATTTTTTTTATAATGTCTTTATCTTTTATTATTGGCATTATAATAGGAAGTCCGTTTGCTCTTACAATTGGTTGTATATAAGAATCGTTTGCGAATGCTTTTTTACTGCCATTTTCAATTAATATATTTCCAGATATTGCTATAATTTTATTCATATTAAAAGCCGTTATATTTCAAAATTATAATTAGTTTTTATAATTATATTAAAATTATTATATTTGTCAAATTATTGTATAATTAACATATATATTTTTGCTATTATATGTATTAATATGTTTGATTATTTCGTATTATTATACAGTAATATGATGAAATTAGTCTTTGTTTATACAATAACTTGACTAATGAAAAAAAATCTACTATAATATAATAAATGTATTAATATAATATATTGAAATTAATTATTAAAGGGGTTATTTATATGAAAGTAATAGTAATAGGTTGTAACCATGCTGGTACATGGGCTGCAAAAACTTTAAAAGCTACAGATCCTAATTGTCAAGTTGTAACTTATGATAGAAACGATAATATATCTTTCTTAGCATGCGGTATTGCACTTTGGGTTGGCGGTGTAGTAAAAGATCCTAAGGGTTTATTTTATGCTAGTCCTGAAGGTTTAAAAAGTGAAGGTATAGAAGTTCATATGGGACATGAAGTAGTAAAAATAGATTGGGCTAACAAAAAAATGACTATTAAAGAATTAAAAACTGGTAAAGAGTTTGAAGATAATTATGATAAACTTATTTTGGCTACTGGTTCTTGGCCTGTAACTCCTCCTATAGAGGGTTTAAAACAAGAAGGTACTACTTATGGACTTAAAAAAGGTATTTTCTTCTCTAAACTTTATCAGCAAGGTCAAGATATTATTGATGAGATAGCTAAACCAGAGATTAAAAAAGTTATGGTAGTTGGGGCTGGTTATATAGGGGTTGAACTTATAGAAGCTTTCAAAAATCATGGTAAAGAAGTTATCTTAATGGAAGCTATGCCTAGAGTTATGGCTAACTATTTTGATAAAGAGATTACTGATGAAGCTGAAAAAAGAATTAAAGATGCTGGTATAGAATTACATTTAGGCGAAACTGTTAAGAAATTTGAAGGGGAGGACAGAGTTAAAAAAGTTGTTACTGACAAAGGTTCTTATGATGTAGATATGGTAGTTATGTCTGTTGGTTTTAGACCTAATAGTGAACTTTATAAAGATTATTTAGAAACTTTGCCTAATGGTGCTATTGTAGTTGATACTACTATGAAATCTTCTAAAGATGAAAATGTTTATGCTATTGGGGACTGTTCTAGTGTATATTCTTGTTCTTCTAAATCGCATGAATATATTGCTTTAGCTACAAATGCTGTAAGAATGGGTATTGTTGCTGCTAACAATATTTTAGGTAAAAAAGTTAATTATTGCGGTACACAAGGTTCTAATGCTATTTGTGTATTTGGATATAATATGGCTTCTACTGGTTGGTCTGAAGAGACTGCTAAGAAGAAAGGCTTAAAAGTTAAATCCAACTTCTTTAGAGATGCTGAAAGACCAGAGTTTATGCCTACTTATGAAGATGTATTAGTAAAAATTGTTTATGAAGAAGGTACTGGAAGATTATTAGGTGCTCAGATAGCTTCTAAACATAATCATGCTGAGGCTATACATGCATTCTCGCTTGCTATAGCTAATGAAATGACTGTTCAAGATTTCGCATTATCTGACTTCTTCTTCCTTCCTCACTACAACAAACCATTATCTTGGATGACTATGGTTGCTTATACTGCTAAATAATTATAATTTATTTTAAATTATTATTAAAAAATAAAAAGCCTTATAGAATATCTATAGGGCTTTTTTAATTTTTGTAACTTTTAAAATTTAAAAATCCATACCCGCACGGTAAACTAAGCAAAAATATATTAATTAATTTTAAATAGAATTTTAATTATATTTTTTAATATTTTCAACGTGCGGAAAATATATTAATAATCTTATTAAAAGCTTGGGCGGGGATGCTTTTTTGTGCAGATATTTTATGAATATTAAAGCAATAGTTTAAAATAGTGCTTCGAATTTAATAGGGCGGGGGATTTAAATAGATTAAAAACTTAGTACAATAATGTATTGACAATTTATTATATAAAAAATAAAATACTAAGATGAATGAAGATAAGGGAATTAATATAATGAGGTTTAAAGTAGAGAAAAAGACAATTAATATAAGAGATGATAATGATAACAATAGAGAAGTTTTGAGGAACATTTTAATTAATGATGAGAATAAAGAAAAGTCAGACTTACACAAATATTTTATAGAGAATAGAGAAGAGGCGGTTTATAAGCATTTATCTTACTTTGATATTTACGAGAGATATTTTTCAAAGTTTAGGGGGAAAGACATTAATTTGCTTGAGATAGGTGTAGGATATGGCGGCTCTTTAAGGATGTGGAAAAATTATTTCTCTATAAATGGCGCTAAAGTAAATATTTATGGTATTGATAAAAAAGAAAAATGCAAACGTTTTGAAGAAGATAATATTAAGATATATACAGGCTTTCAAAATGATAGAGATTTTTTAAGAGAGTTAAAAAAAGAAATACCCAAATTGGATATACTAATTGATGACGGCAGTCATATAATGGAAGATCAAATAATTAGTTTTGAAGAGATGTATAGCCATATTAAAGATGATGGGATTTATTTATGTGAAGATGTTTATACTTCTTATTGGACTAATTGTAATGGAGGATATAAGAATCCTAATTCATTTATAGAATATACAAAAAACTTAATAGATTATTTGAATGCATATTCTGCTATAGAGGGCGATAGTTTAGAGGCTAATAATTTTACTAATAGTGCTTATTGTATTTCTTATTATGAGAGTTTAATTGTAATAGAAAAACGTATAAGAGATAGCAGGTATAACAGTTTTTGTCAGCAAGCTTCTATAGGGAAAATGATGTAATTATTTTGGAGTTATGATGATATGGTAAAAAGAATAGATATAGAAGAATTTTTAAGGTTACAAAGAGAAGAGAGCTTACCTGTTATAGATGTTCGTTCGCCTTCAGAGTTTAATCATGGACATATACCGAATGCTGAAAATATTTATTTGCTTGATGATGATGAGAGAAAAATAGTTGGTACTATATATAAAGAAGAGGGTAGGGAGGCTGCTATATTAAAGGGGCTTGAATATGTTGGAAATAGAATGTCTAATATATTAAAAGAGGTTGATAAAATATCTAAAAATAATGTTATATTGATGCATTGTTTTAGGGGCGGGATGCGAAGCGAATCTGTTGCTTGGTTATGTTCTAATTATAAGTATGATGTTTATGTATTAGATGGCGGGTATAAGAGTTATAGGAGATATGTTTTAGAATCTTTTAATAATAAAAAATATAGAATTAATTTAGTTACAGGAAGGACTGGAAGTAAGAAAACTTTAATACTTAATAGATTAAAAGAATTAGAATATAATGTTATAGATTTAGAGGGTATTGCTAAACATAAGGGTTCTGCTTTTGGTTGGATTAATGAGGGAGAGCAGCCTAGTCAGGAGCAATTTGAGAATAATTTATGCTATGAGTTATATAAATATGCTGATAATTCTTATTTATGGGTAGAAGATGAAAGCTTGCTTATAGGTAAAAGAGCCATACCAAGAGGTTTTTTTGATAATATGAAAAGTCCAGAAAATATTATATATCTAAATGTTCCTATAGAAGAGAGAGCTAAATATATAACAGATACTTATGGTAAATATAGTATTGATGATTTAAAGGAATCCATAATAAAAATAAAAAAACGTCTTGGTGATGAGAGAATGAGAGAGGCTTTGGAGTTGTTGGAAGATGGTAAAATATATGAATGTGTTTTAGTGCTTTTATATTATTATGATAAGGCTTATAGATTAAGCATTCAAGAAGAAGATAAAATAATCAATGTAGAATGCGGTGCTTTGAGTATAGATGATATAGTGTCTTTAATTTCAAAACTTAAATTTTAATTTCATTATTATTTATCATTATATAAAAAAGGATTAACTATTTTTTAGTTAATCCTTTTATAATTTTTCTAATTTATTATTTTATTAGAATGATTCAAACTCATCATCATCATTTGCAGGTGCATTAAAAGTAGAACCAAATTCTTTATCAGAAGAAACACTTGCCGGTTTAGTTTCCTCATAAGGTTTTTTAGTAGGCTCTGATGATTTTTTTAATGGGCTTTTTAATTCTGGTTTTTTATATGTAGTAGTATTATCTTTTTTAGGCTCTTCTTTTTTTGCTGCAGTATTATTAGCTTTTGCATCTTCTTTTTTCTCTTGATTATTTGCTTTTACAGGTATTTTACACTCTCTGTTTCTTAAATTAAAGAATGCCATAGCACTTAACAATTCTTGAGATTGAGAGAATAAAGTTTCAGAAGAAGCACTAGCTTGTTCTACTAAAGCAGCATTTTGCTGAGTAGCCATATCCATTTGAGCTATAGCTATATTAACCTGATCAACTCCAGCCTGCTGTTCCATAGCAGTAGAACTTAAATCCTGCATAATTTTAGCAGTTTCTTCAATTTGTTCTTTTAAGTTTTTGAATATTTCAGTTGATTCTCTTGCCGTTTCAGTAGCAGTAGCAATTTTCTCTTCAGAATCAGAAACTAAAGTAGTAATGTCTTTAACAGAAGCCTGAGTAGTTTGAGCTAAGTTTCTAACCTCAGAAGCAACAACAGCAAATCCTCTTCCCTGTTCGCCCGCACGAGCAGCCTCAACAGCAGCATTCAAAGCAAGTATGTTTGTTTGGAATGCAATAGATTCAATTATTTTTGTAATAGCACTAATTTTAGAGCTTGATTCGTAAACGGCTTCAATGTTTTTAGTAGTCTCTTCAATAATTCTTCCAGCCTCATCTATAGCATGGCGGGAATTAATCATCATATTGTTTCCTTCAACAGTGTGTTCTGCAGAAGTTTTTATTGTAGAAGCAATCTCTTCCATAGAAGAAGCAGTTTCTTCAAGTCCGGAAGCTTGATTTTCTGTTCTATTTGATAATTCTATGTTTTGCTGTGCTACTTCCTGAGCAGAAGCTTTTACTATGTCAGCACTGCAATATACAGTTTTTACTTTTTCATTGAGAGTATTTAATGTACTTGCTATAGCCCCTGCTATTATAGCGAATTCATCTTTTCTATTAAGCACAGGTTCAGGTACATACCAATTTAAATCTCCTTCAGAAAGTCTAGTTAAATCTTTAGCTAATAACTTTAATGTAGTTGTAATGCCTCTTATATACATAAATATTATGAAACATGTAATTATTAATATAACGACAGTACCAA
>CAKVCJ010000112.1 GCA_934725655.1 uncultured Brachyspira sp. | reverse complement strand
ACTATATAGAGCCCTCCAAGCATAGTTGATACTATAGAAGGTATTACATACTTAAAAAAAGATTTTTCCATTTGGTTAATTTTATCTGTCATTTTTTACATCCAAAAACTTAGTCCGATAATAGACTATTATAGCAATCTGAAAATTATTGTCAATACTTAAAATAAAAAACTCTTAAGAAATAAATTAATATAAAATATTATAATTCATCAAGAATTCTTTTAGCTTCTTCAAATCTTCTTTTTATCTCTTTCCAATTATTTTCTTCAATTAGGTGTCTATGACAAAGCCAGCTGCCTCCGCAAGCAAATACATTTTTATTTAATAAATAATCTTTAATATTATGAGCATCAATTCCCCCCAAAGGCATAAATTTAACACCCATATGCTCATAGACAGAAGCTATATTTTTTATCCAATTAATCCCTCCAAATAATTCAGCATGAAAAAATTTAAGATATTTATGACCATAATATAAACATAGTTCTATATCCGAAGGAGTAGCAACCCCTGGTATATAATGATATTTTTTTTCTTTGGCATATTCAAGCATAGAAACATGCACTCCAGGACTTATAATAATATTTGTACCTAAATCAATTACCCTATCAGCTTGTTCTCTATTTAAAACTGTAGCAGCTGCCCTCGGCAAATTAGGATAATCTTTACATAAAATCTCTAAAGCCTTATAAGCATAATCTGTTCTTAAAGTAAGCTCTATAGCAGGCAAAAACTCTAAACAAAGCTCTGCTATATTTCTAATTTCTTTTTCATTTTTTACAACTGCTACAGGTATTATTTTATTTTTAATATATCTTTCAAACATAAAAAACTTCCAATTAAATTAATTATTAAAATAAATATTAGCATTATTAAAACATATATTCTCTACAATTTTTCCCAAACACTCCATATCATAAGGAACTTCTCCGTTACAAGCCCACTCGCCTATTATATTGCATAAAATCCTTCTAAAATATTCATGTCTTGTATAAGATAAAAAACTCCTCGAATCTGTAAGCATTCCTATAAATAATCCTAAAGCTGAAGTATTAGCAAAAATTTTTATTTGTTTTTCTATCCCATCTTTATTATCATTAAACCACCAAGCAGCCCCTAATTGCATCTTTCCTTTAATATTTTTTTTATCATCTTCCTGAAAAGAACCCATTAATGTTGCTAATGTATAATAATCTTTGCTATTTAAACTATAAAAAATTATTTTAGGAAGCCCATAATCATTATTACAAGTTTTAAGCAATGATGATAACTTCTCTATAATATTAGAATCCCCAATAGAATCATATCCGCTGTCGGCACCAAGTCTTCTAAACATCACATCATTAGTGTTTCTTATAGCTGATATATGTATTTGCATAACTAAATTTGATTCTTTATATTTTTTCATTAAAGATATTAATAAATAAGTCTTATATTTTTCTATTTCCAAATATGTTAGCTCTTCTCTGTTTAATGCCTTTCTTAAGATAAAATTAATTTCTTTTTCATCTGATAAGCAAAAAGGAATAGTGTATAAAGAGCAGTCCGCAGAAACACAGCCTAAACTTTTAAAATAATCAATTCTTTTATAAAGTGCTTTTAATAGATTTGTTATATTTTCTATTTTTATAAAACTCGCATCTTCCAATTTTTTTACATAATCAGCAAAATCATTATTCTCTATATTAATAATTTTATCTGCTCTAAATGAAGGAATTACTTTTGTATTAATATGTCCTATGTCTGATTTTCCTTCAAGAATTAATTTATGATACTCTAAACTATCTATAGGGTCATCTGTAGTGCCTATTGTATGGACATTAAATTTATTTAGTATATCTTTTACTCTAATAGTTTCTAATTTTTTATTTACTTCATTCCATATTTTATCAGCATTCTTTTCATTAATAACATAATCAACATCAAAACATCTTTTTAATTCCAAATGACTCCAATGATAAAGCGGATTGCCTATCAAAGTTTGAAGCGTCCTTACCCAAGCTATAAACTTATCATAATCATCTGCATCCCCTGTAATAAGACTCTCATCTATAGCATTAGCACGCATCATTCTCCATTTATAATGGTCATTATATAGCCAAATCTCAGTTATGTTTTTAAACCTCTTATTTTCAGCTATCTCTTTAACATTAAGATGGCAATGATAATCAAATATCTTACATTTAGAAGCATAATTATTATAAAGTATCTTTGCTTCATCATTATATAATAAAAAATCATTATCTATAAATTTACGCATAAAAATATTATTTCCGATAAAAACTTATAATCTATAATATAACATAATATTTTAATATTTAAATATAAGAATTGAAAAAAAGTTAACATAATTTATAATTAAATTACTCTATAATAAAAAAGGATAATAAATGCCAATAAGACTCGCTAATATAAAAGATACTAACGATATACTAAACATATATTCTCACTATATAGAAACAAACATCACTTTTGAATATTCATTGCCAAGTATAGAAGAATTTGAAAAAAGAATAAGAGATATAATTGAAGTTTATCCATATTTAGTATATGAAGAAGATGAAAAAATATTAGGATATGCATATGCTCATAGTTTTATGGAGAGAGAAGCCTATAAATGGGACGCGGAACTTTCTATATATATGGACTATCATCATAAATCAAAAGGATTAGGAAAAAAGCTTTGTCTTGCTATAATTAATATTCTTAGATATCAGGGTTTTAAAACGCTTTATTCCAGAGTAACATCCGGCAATATAGCAAGTGAAAAGTTTCATGATTATTTTGAGTTTAAAAAATGCGGTCTGCTTTATAACACTGGATACAAATTATCTAAATGGCATGATGTAATAATCTACGAAAAGCAAATTAATGAATATGACGAAAAACCAAAAGATATAGTAAAGATAAAAGATATAGATAGAGACACACTCAAAACTATAATATCAACTATTTAAATAAAAAATATTTTTTATATTTTTATTTACAGGGCTTTGCCCCTGTGAAGCGTGCCCGGAGGGTAGCACCCCAGTTCTTTTACCGAGTAGGTACCTTTCGGTATTGGTATAAAAGAACCTTATATCCTTCGGATACGCTTCGCGAAGAACTGAATTTTTATCATAATTTTTATAACTTAATTGTACATTAAAAGGCACTCCCCCGCACGACTAAGAAGTTATAATTAAAGCATAACATTACTGTGCGGCAAGGTGGTACAGCTCGTACGCGGTAAAAAGTTGAATAAAACAAAAACTTATATTGTAATTGTTTAACTATATCTTATATAAATATATATTCATTAAAAATATTCGAAGCATTAATTTTATTATATGAATCTCCGCCTCTCCAATGCATTAATTTCTCGGATAGTTCAGTATCTCTGTATTCTCTTTCTTCTTTAGCTTCCAAAATATCCAAATAAGATAATATTTCTAAAAGTATAATCCTTTCATATTTTGAAGATGGAAAAATATCTTTTAAAGTTTTTTCTAATTTGTTTGCTGAGTCTTTTTCATTGTTATATGAATCTATTTGTTTTAGAATATCATTAAAAATTTTTACATCATATGGAGTTGGATAGAATTCAAAATCATTAATTTTTTTAAACTCTTCTAAATCAAAATAAATATATGATAAATGTTCAAGCCTCACTCCGCCCCATTTATATTTTTCAAAATTATATACATTTCTATCTTGTAAATTAAAGTCATCGCCTATTATATAGTAATTATCATTGCATTCATTACAATATGATGGATATGATTTATTATTTATAAAACTATGAATATTGATTTTTTTGCCTAAATATAAACTTGATATAAAACTTCTTAAATTTAATTGTCTAGTTGACAAACTGCACAAAAATGCTCTGACAGTATTTTCAAAATTAATTTCTTTTACCAAATCATTTATTCTTATTATAAGCTCATCATGTTTAATAATTTCATCTGTAAAATCAAACATAAGTCCTTTTTCTTTTGCATATAAAAAATCATCATCATTTATTATCATTTTATCATCATCAATCCAGCCATTTTTCCAAAAATAATTAAATAATATTTTTTTAGCTTTCTTATCAGTTATATGCATGTACTATCCTCATATTTTTTTATAATATAAAAATATTTAAATATCTAATTTTTAACCTTCATCATTATGATATATCATTAATTTAGTCATACAGCCATCAACTATGATATTTTCTGCATTTATAAAATCATTATTACAAATAAACCAAGCAGTACTTGCAATATCATAAGTATTTCCTACTTTAGCACTAAGATGCTGTAAAATATCTTCTTTGCTAAATTCTGCATTATATTTTGAGGCACCAGTAATAACACATACTTTATTATTCATTTTATTAACCCTTTTATTAAACATTATTAAGAAATAATTATAAATATAAAATCAAGTTTGCTGATGGAACATTGCAGTAATATTACAGTCAGTACAAATTTCTATAAATAAAGTACCTTCTGCCATAGATTCAATAGTATGCCAATGAATCTGCATTAAGTATTTCATTTTCTTTCCGCAGCTTGGACATTTCATATATTCCCAGTCCTGAATCCAATTGGCAAATCCGCCTATTGTATTTAAAGTATCATCGAATGCCCCATAAAACAAAGGCACTTCATGTTTTGAAAGAATATAATTATTGTTATGCATCAAATTTAATTCTTCTTCCTCTAAATAATTTTCTTCGGAAGGATAATAATTTTCAGAGTATTTATCAAAAGGAAGTATTTTGCTTCCTCCTTTTAAATCATATTTTGAATAAGTTGTATTATAAGTTACACAATTAGGACAACATGAAGCTTTTATTATACCATCAACACCTATAAATTTTAATCTTTCATTTCTGCCATCAATAATAGCCATATCCATAGTTTTGCATCCGCATTCTGGACAATTTTCATTTCTTAATGAAGCTATTTTAATAGGGCTTTTTTCTTTTTCTTCTTTGTTTTGAGCTTTATCTAAATAATAGCATTTATCAAAATTTAGTATTTGCCTTTTTTTATCTTTATCAAAAGTCCAACCCGCACATTCAGCATAAATGGAAGGATCAATATAAAGTTTCTTTCTCCATTCTCTTGGATTCATTTCAAAATCATATAAGCAGTCAAGTGAAATATCATCGCCCTGCATAGCTAAACATGATAATAAATTAGCTCCTTCAGAATAATCTTTAGTGGCTTTTATTCTTTTTATAAGTTCATCTCTTATTTCTTCACCTGCTTTATAATAAAATACTTTAGGATAATAAATTTTTTTCTCTAATGCTTTTTTGGCTATATCTTTTAAATCTATATTTCTATATGCAATTAAATCATAGATGTAAATCTCTTCTATTAATTCTTTATCAACATCTTTTTCATTTAGATTTTCTACATATTTATTGATCATATCTTTTATTTCATTATCAGTTAAAGATAGAGTTTTATTTCTCCCCTCTTCTGCTTTACATTTAAAGCATAAACCTTTATAACCCAATTCTACTCCGCATTTATCGCATTTATGTTTAAGCATATTTACACCTCAAATATAAATATTTTAATTGCTTTCATTATAGTAAAAAAAATACTATTTGTCAAAAATGTTTTATTTGTAGTTTATACTTGCAAATTTTAAAGTTTGTCAATTTTTATGTTGTTCTTTTTCCCGCCTTCTCACCATACCTAAAGGTACTCCTTTCAGTCGCAGTGCTTCCTTCGGTAACGTTGCAGACTTCGTAAAAGAACCAAAAAGTGCAAGTGTTTTATATTTATATATTTGTAAGATGTAAATATAAAATAATATTCATATTTTGTATATAAATACTTTATTAAATGCAGTTCTTTTGCTTCTTTTATACCAATAAAAGAAGTGGGGGTGTGGGGGCAAAGCCACCACAAATAAAAACTTAAAAATTTTATTCTTCTTTTTCCTGCCACAAAAAAGCAAAAAATGCAATTATATTATTAATATTATTTAATAAGATATTTATAGTATAGTACTAAATTACTATCAAAATATAGAGTTTAAAAAAATCTTCAATAAAATAAAAAAATAATAAAAGAAATTTATATTATGACGATAAATCAAATTGGGATGATATATATTTTTTAATTAGGAGTTAAAAATATGAGAGTTACAGAGCAAGCCCAATATAACAGAGCTATAAGCAGTATTAAGAAAAATTATAGTGAAATGGAAGCATCTCAAACAAGGCTATCTACAGGTCAAAGAGTACAAAGACCGCATGAAAATG
>CAKVCJ010000111.1 GCA_934725655.1 uncultured Brachyspira sp. | reverse complement strand
TATGATACGCCTATGATATACTTTAAGAAATTAAGGAATTCCTAACTGCAATATGTTTGGAACCTGTGCAATTTTATAAATAAGCTTATCTAAAAGCATATTGAATTTAGGAAGTTTTTTAATTATTTAATAAAATTATTTTTTACGATACCTACAGCAAATTTCGGAAGAGTGAGCATATAGATAAATGATATGAATATGCTTATAAGATTAAAAAATGAATAAGGCATATATTCTAAAGTGGGCACACCAAGTATAGAAGTCATATAAACACCTGTGATTGTCCATGGAAGTAAAACCTCAGTAAGAGTTCCTCCTTCTTCCATAGTTCTTGAGAGTACACCTCTGTTGATGTTGTATTTATCGTATACTGTTTGAAGTACATTTCACAAAGTTAAGAAAGTAAATTGTAAGCTGCTTAATGCTGAATTGATAGTGAATGTTGTAAGCCATGTGATAAATATTACGCTTCTTGCCCCTTTAGTTATTTTTATTAATAGTTTTATTAAGGTTTCAAAAGTACCCAAAAGTTCAAGCATAGCTCCGTAGGTTAGTGCTAATATTAAAAACAATACACTTGGCATCATACTCATCATACCGCCTCTGTTTAATAATGAATGTAAGTTTAATGGTATATCGGCTTCATTAATTGTAGGAGACATTGATATATTAAAACCAGTTACAAATGATTTCATAGAATTGATAACGCCGAAATTTTGAAATATGTTTCCTAATATTATAGCAATCAAACTTCCTATAAACATTGTTATTACAGGATTAACACCTTTTACACTTGCAATAAGTACGAATATTGGAGGGATAAGAAGTAATATATTAAAGTTAAATATATTTTCTAATGAAGTTAATATTTCGCTTGCTTCTTTTAAGTTTAGAATGTCAGAATTAATCGGAGCATTATTAAAACCCAATACTGTAAAAACTACAGCAGCGAGTATTGCAGACGGAATAGTGTTTACAAGCATAGTTTTTATATGGTTTTGTAAAGTAGTGCCCGCACCAATAGCCGCCAAAACAGTGGTGTCTGATATGGGAGAGTTTTTATCGCCAAGATACGCCCCGCTTATAACAGCACCCGCTATAAGAGGAAGAGGCGTATTTGTAGCCTGAGCAATACCAATGAATGCAACTCCTGCAGTGGAAGCAGAACCCCAAGAAGTACCTGTGAATATAGAAAGAAATGATGTTACAATAAAAGCCATTACAGGTATAAAAGAAGGGTGAATTAATTTTATGCCGTAATATATTAGCATAGGCACAGTACCAGAGTACATCCAAGAGCCTACTACTATACCTATTAATATAAATATAAGCACACCAATCCAAGTATCAACAATTTTTTTTATAAAAGCATTTTCCATATCTTTCCATTTATATCCTGCAAGATATGCTGTTATGCATGCTATTAATGTTCCTATTGTAAGTAAAAATTCTATAGGCACAGAGAAATTAACAGTAAATATTAAAACTGTGATGAGGATAAAAATAAGAGGAAATAGTTTCCAGAATGTTGGTATATTTTTAATTTTACTATTCATTTTAGATTAAGCCTTTTATATATAGTATAATTAAGTAGTTTTTTAGTCAATTAAAAAATAATAACTTTATAAGACTTATTTGATTATGTAAAAAATTAATTATCATAATGTCCATAAAATGAAATTATTATAATGGAATTATTATCATCATCTATTTTATACACCATTCTATGATATTTATTAATTCTTCTTGAATATAATTCTTCATTTTTATATTTTAGTCTTTCTGGTTTTCCTATTCCTTTTCTAGGATTTTCTATTGTATTCTCTATTAAATTATTTATTTTTTTATTATGCTTTTATCGTTTTTATAAAAAAATTCAAGATGATTTTCAGCTTCTTTAGTCAAATTAATATTATAAGACATTATTTTTCCATAGCTTTAAGTTTATTTATACTATAATGTTTTATTTCACCTTTTTTTAATTGATTTAGAGATTTTTCAAAGTAATTTTGTGATATTGTTAAATCTATTGAAAATTTATTTGCTAAAATATATGTAAGTTCTGCAATTCCAACTATAGAAAATAATACAGTAGAAGCATATTTTTCTTTAGATTTTTTTTTTCTTGGTATTCTTATAGCTTTTATTTCATCATCAAAAAAATTATTTTCTTCTGCTACTTTGGTAATCGTATGGCTGCTAATTTTTACAAAAAAATTATTGTATATAACATCACTAACCATATATGGAGTATATTTGCAAATATATAATTTTACATAAGTTTCTTGTTTTTTAGATAATAATTTTTTTAATTTATAATTTTCTTCACTAAGTTTACCTATTAGCTCATTTAGTTCTTCTATTCTGCTTATATATAATTTATTATCTAATATTTGAATTTTATCTTCATTATTAGTTAAATACATGATATCCTCCAATACTTAAAGTATAATATCAAAAAAACATAAAAGCAAGTTTAATAAATTTTTTATTTTTTGATAATTATGATGTTTAAATCTTTATAAAATATTATTGCTTGAAAAAATAAGGCTTTGATATAATATATATTTATTAAAAAAATACTTTTAGGTTTATGAGTTTTATGAAGAAATTATATAAATTATTTTTAGCAATATCTTTAATGATGTTTTTTATCTCTTGTGTAACTACTTCAAAGAGCACGCAAAGCGGAGTGCTTATAGGTGAGGATACTGGAGAGATAGGTGTTATTAATAATTGGAAGAACCCAGATTTTAAAGGCGGAAAAACCACAAAGATAGTAGCTGAGGGTTTTGCTTCTTCTGATAACAGAGGCGAGGCTAATGCTATAGACAGGGCTTTAGAAAGTGCTAAAAGAAATGCTGTTGAACAAGCAGTTGGCTCTATAGTTAATGGTACTACTTTGGTTGAAAACAGCAAACTTATAAGCTCTAAAATATATGAAAACACTACTGGATATATTTCTTCTTATAAAGTGCTTTCTATTACAAAAAGCTCATCTGTATGGTATGCAAAAATTGAGGCGGTTGTTGGAGTAGATATGCTTCAGGACAATTTGCAGGCTATGGGTATATTATTAGATAGAAAAAATATGCCTTTAATAGTTGTGCTTGTTACTGATGATAATGGAGAGCTTAGCGATGCATTTAATGTAGAACTTGAAAAAAATATGAGCGATAAGGGTTTTAAATTTGTAAGTGCAAGTTCTTTAAGAAATGTTGTAAGAAGTGAGAATATTAGCTATTCTGACAATTCATCTTCTACTGTAAAAAAAATAGCAGAGGCTACAGGTGCTCAGATTGCTATACTTGGCAAGGCCGATGCTGCATATTTTACCACTATACAAGGAACTGCTTTAAAAAGTTTTAGAAGCGATGTTGCTATTACTGCTGTGAATGTATCTGATTACAGCACTATAGCCCGTGCTACTCATCAGGCTGGAGGGGTAGGCGGAAGCGAAAAAGATGCTCATTCTATTGCTTTGGTAAAATCGGCTGATTCTATTTCTGAAGATTTTATTAATCAAATAGTAAATAAGTGGCAGAGCGAAGTTCAAAATGGTACTGAATATACTATATATGTTACAGGGCTTGATTTTACCGATGCTATAGGTTTTGAAGAGGCTCTTAAGAAAAATATAGAAAATCTTAAAAGTGTTTATAACAGAGGAATAAGCGGAGATTCATCAAGGTATGTTGTGCAGTATGTTGGAAGCAGCAGAGATTTAGCTGTGGACATTAATGCTAAGGCTAAAAATATGGGCTATCAAATAATTATAAACAGTTTTGATGACAAGACTATTAATTTAAAAGCCAACAAGAGATAAAACAAATAAATAATAATAAATTGGTACTATTAAAAATGAAAGAGAAATTAGTTGTTCATACATGCTGTGCTGTTTGTATGTGTTATCCTAGAACTTTGCTTGAAGATTATGACACTATTTTTTATTTTTATAATCCTAATATTTATCCTATAGAAGAGTATAACAGGCGAAGAGATGAGTTTATAAAGTTTACTAAAGATAACAATATAGACATATATATAGAAGAAAATGAAGCGTATGTAAAAGATTGGTATAATGATATAAAGGGTTTTGAGAATGAACATGAAAAAGGTGCGAGGTGCAATATTTGTTTTAGGCATAGAATAGCTAAGGCTTTTGAATATGCTCATAGTATCAATGCAAAATATGTTACTACTGTTATGAGTGTGAGTCCGCATAAAAACAGCAAGGCTATAGAGATGATAGGAAATAGCATTGCTTCTAAATATGATAATATAGAATATTTGCATATAGATTTCAAGAAAAAAGACGGATTTAAAAAGACTAATATAATAGCTAATGAGGCAGGACTTTATAGACAGCATTACTGCGGATGCGAGTTTAGCATAAGAAATTAAAATTTATTAATATATTTTTTATTTTATTCAGTTTTTCCTACCTTCGCTCTGCGGACTTCGTCAAAGTTTTCGCCCTTCGGGCACGTTTCGCGAAAGTGCAAGTGTTATAGCTTTATTTTTTTGGAATATGTAAATATAAAACAATATTTATGTTTTCGTATGCATAAAAAGCTATACTTTATTAAATGCAGTCTTTTTGGTTCTTTGTGCCAACAAAAGAACTGGGGTGTGGGGCAAAGCCCCGCAAATAAAAAACTTAAAAATTTTACTATAATTATAGTTTTACTAATATATTGTTTTTATTCTCTTCTGATATCTCTGAATGTGATATATTATAAACTATTCTCTTTTTTATTTTGTCTATATATATTATGTCATCAAGTTTATAATATGATATGATGTTTAATATTTCATTTGTAATATCAACTATATATTCATTAGACCTCTTTGAACATAGCCTTGTATATATTATTAGTATATGGTTTGAAAAATATTTTATTAGTTTTTTGTCGTTTATTAGTATAGCGTTTTTTAAGTGCGATAAATATATTTTTAATGCTTCTATATTATTTTCTTTTATATGCTTATTTAAAAACTCTGAAAATAATTTTATATATTCAAGTGATTTGTTTTTTAATGTTTGGCATATTTCTTCTTGATTTATTATATGTGTTGTATATTCTAATTTTAATATAATATTTCCTTCTTTTTTATTTTCAAACACTAAATTATCTTTTATGCTATCTACAGGGTTATTTAATTTTAATCTTATATTTTCAATATATTTGATATTATTATTTTTGTTGTTTTTATTAGTTTTTTTAGTGTCAACTATAAATAAATATTCTACATTTTTAGTTTTATTTATTACAGAGCGTTTTGCTCCTCTATATTTTGTATATTCTGAAGTTACTATTTTTAATTTGCCTTTGCTTTCTAATATTGAAATTAAATCATCATAATCTATTATGCCGTCTGTAGAATAACTCATTACTATATGACTTGCATTTATATTATCTATTAGATTTTTAAATGCATCTTTTGCTGTTTTTTTATAGCAGTAATCAGATTTTGTTTTAACCCAATCTTTTCTTATTCCGCCTTTATCTGTTTTTTTGCCGTTTATATATATTTCTCTATTTATTTCAGGCTTATCCCATAACGCTATTGTGTTTAATAAATGGTAATTGCTTCCATATTGATGCTGATTGTAAGGGGGGTCTAAATACACCAAATCAAAATGCTTATCTTTATTTTTTAATACATATTCATTTGCATCAAGCATGCTCACCTCGCCGTTTATTCCGTCATATAAAGAAAGTTCTTTTAATGATATTGGCGAAAGTATTCTTTTAAGAGCGTCTTTGTTTCTTCCTCCAAAACCAGAGTGAAAAGCTTTAAATACGCCTGATGTGTTTGTATGTGTTGCCCCTTCATATATTATAGAAGCTAAGAGATAATAATATTCTTTTTTATTTATTGCTTTGTTTTTGTAAAGGTCTTCTATGTTGTGCCTTATTATGTCTATTCTTGTAGCATTATATTGGGTGTAGAATAATCTTTCATTTTTTAAATCTGGATTATTGTCGTCTAAAGGAGCATAATATTTTGAAATGTATCTGTCTTTATCATCAATAGTTTTTATGCTGTTTATTATGTTAATAGTGTTTTCAGCGCCTCCTGTATGCTTAAACATATTATTTACATCTTTTTGATTTATGCATATATGTGCGTAGTTTAATATATATGAATAATACTCCCAATCATTTGAATAAACTTTAAGATTAAGAGTTTTTAAAAGTCTTGACACGCTTCCGCTTCCAGCAAACAAATCTAATGCCGTTTTTATATTTTTATCTTCTTGCAAAATATTTAGAAATGCATTTTCTATAAATGGCAGAAGTC
>CAKVCJ010000110.1 GCA_934725655.1 uncultured Brachyspira sp. | reverse complement strand
TTCCGGCAGTTATTGCTTATGCTTATAATATGTTTCAATATAGTGTTAATCAAAAATATTTGCATATCACATTGCCTAAGCCAAAATATTCTATAGCAGAGAACTTTTTATATATGCTTAAGCAGGAGTTCAGCGAATTAGAAGCGAGAATGCTTGATTTGCTTTTAATACTTCATGCAGAACACGGAGGCGGTAATAACTCAACATTTACAGTTCGTGTTACAAGCTCTACAAGAACAGATACTTATTCAAGCATTTCTGCAGGTATTGGTTCATTGAAGGGAGATTTACATGGCGGGGCTAATGCTAAAGTAATGGATATGTTAGCACATCTAAAAGAGGTGATAGATAATTGGGAAAGCAGAAAAGAGATAGATGAATATTTGATAAAAATGCTTAATAAAGAAGCTTATGATAAGAGCGGACTAATATATGGTATGGGGCATGCTGTTTACACTTTGTCTGACCCTCGTGCTGTTATATTAAAAGATTTGGCTCGTCAGCTTGCTAAGGAAAAGAAAAAAGAAAAAGAGTTTGAGTTTTTAGAATTGATAGAAGAGAGGGCAATAGAATGTTTTATAAAGGTTAAGGGAGATAAAAAAAGAGTTTGTGCCAATGTAGACCTTTACTCTGGATTTATATATGAAATGCTCAGTATAGCTAAGGAACTTTATACTCCGCTTTTTGCTATGTCTAGGATTGTAGGCTGGTGTGCTCATAGAATAGAGGAACTTAATTTTGATGACAGAAGAATTATAAGACCTGCGTATAAAAATGTTTCTGAACCTCAAGAGTTTATTTCTATGGATAAAAGATAATTTTTATAGTGATAATTTTTAAGGAGTTTTATTTTCTATAAAGCTCCTTTTTTATTATAAGATTTATTTTTTACAACTATTAATAAATATTTATATGTTTTTAGTTTAATATTTAGTATGTAAAATATAATTAGTATTACTTTATTAACTTGCGTTTTTTGCAACTTTTTGACAAAGTCCGCACAGCGAGAGCGACAAAAAAGTTGACAATACATTTATAAAAATATTTTAATTTTTAAAATATAGTTGTTTAGATATTTTATTAAAACCTTTGAAAATATATTTAGACTTTATCTAATATAAATGTTAAATCTTTTTTATCTATTATAATATTTGCTTCTTTTTTTAAAACTTCTTTAGCACAAAAAGCCGCCTTTTTTTTAGCATATTTAAACATACTTAAATCATTAGCACCATCACCTACAGCCAAAGTATCATCATAAGAAACATTAAGAAGCTTTTGTAATCTTACAAGCATCTCTCCCTTGCTGTTTGAAAACATCATCTCGCCGCCAACTTTTCCTGTAAGTATATTGTTTTTTGTATGAAATATATTTGCAAACTCTCCGTCTAAATTAAGTTTCTCTGCAAATAGGACAGTTGCATTTTTAACCCCTCCAGAAAAACATACACATTTATAGCCTTTTTTGTGAAGCTCTTTAATTGTTTCTTTTGCTCCATTCATTATAGGAAGGCTGTTACAAATTTCATTAACAGTTTCTAATTTTACTCCCTTAAGTAAAGCAACTCTCATCTCTAAACTTTCAAAAAAATCAATTTCTCCTCTCATTCCCTTTTCTGTGATATCAGCAATCTCTTTTGCAAAATTAGTTTCTCTTGCAATAATGTCTAAAGTTTCGCCGTCCATCAAAGTGGAGTCAAAATCAAAAACTGCTAATTTCATTTGTATTTATCCTATAAATTATAAAGTATATTCTGCTGTAAGTCTTACATATTTAGGATCATGAACGCCTTCTATATTAGAAATTTTTGTTATAACATCATTTCCAATAACTCTATCAACGTTTATTGCCATTATAGACATACTGCTTCCTTTTATATTTTCAGATACACTCATTGAACCAATATTGATGCCATCTCCTGAAAGAACTGTAGCAACTTTTGCTATCATAGCAGGCTGGTTTATATGCGGAACTATTAATATATGCGGCTGAGGCTTTATTATAACATCATAATCATTTAGCTTCACTATTCTAGCAATATTTTTAGCTATTAATGATACTGATACGCTTGTTGTTTCTTTATCAGTTGTTAATTTTACTTTAAGCATACTTGTGAAAGTTGAAGGAGTTTCAGACTTAATAGTTTTTACTTCAATGCCTCTTTGTTTAGCAAGATAAGGAGCATTAACATAGTTAACATCTTGAAACATATAAGATAATGCACCTTTTAATATAGCAACTTCAAGAGGCTGAATATCTAAATTAATTAAATCTCCCTGAGCTGTTATTTCAAGAGATTTTATTTTTCCATTAGCTGTCTGCATTATCATTTCGCCTGCGTTCTCTGAAATTTTCATGTAGTCTTTAACAGGTTCTAATTTTTCAGGGTTAAGAGAAGGTATATTAACTGCTGATTCAGTATATCCTCCTGATAATACTTGTTTTATCTGCTTAGCAACATCCAAAGCAACATTAATCTGTGCTTCCTTTGTACTAGCACCAAGGTGAGGAGTAAGTATTAAATTATCCTTTTTATATTCAACTAAAGGACAAGTTTCTATTTTAGGTTCATTTACAAAAACATCCACTGCAGCAGCTGCTATAGTACCGTTTTCTAATGCCTGTTTCAAATCCTCTTCATTAACAAGCCCGCCCCTTGAACAGTTAATAATTATAGCATTATTTTTCATCTTGCATAAATTATCTTTGTTTATAATATTATTTGTTTCAGGAGTTTTTGGTATATGAAGAGATAAATAATCAAGTTTAGGTAAAAACTCATCTAAAGAAGTTTCGTAAATAGCGCCAGCTTTATGAACAATCTCTTCTGTAGCAAATGGGTCATATACTATTACTTTCATTCCAATAGAAAGTGCAATATGAACAACCTTTCTTCCTATCCTTCCAAATCCCATAACACCTAAAGTCTTTCCAAAAAGCTCATTTCCTGTAAATTTATCTCTGTTCCATTTAGCTTCTTTTGTAGAAACTACAGCAGGGACTATATTCCTTGATACAGCGAGCATTAAGGCAATGGTATGCTCTGATGCAGCAATAGTGTTTCCATCTGGAGAGTTTACTACTATTATTCCTTTCTCTGTAGCAGCTTCAACATCTATATTATCAACTCCTACTCCCGCACGTCCTATGATTTTTAAATTTTTCCCAGCCTCTATAATTTTTCTTGTCACTTTTGTTTGGCTTCTCACCATTAAAGCATCATATTCGCCTATAATGTTAGTAAGTTCATCTTCGCTCATTGTTGGAAGAAATACAACTTCAGAAACATCTGCTATTATATCCTTTACGCATTCATTTATCTTATCAGTTATCAAAACTTTCATTGTGTAATCTCCATTTAATTTAATTAATTTAAGTGTATTATAATTTTTTAGTTCTTGTTTTTTATTTCGAGTGCATACTGCAGCAACTCTTGTTGTATAAGAATGAGAAAAATATTATTTATTTAACTCTTCTATTAACTTCTTAACTCCGCTTCCAACTTCAAATTTATATCCTAATTTAATTAAGCTCGCTTCTAATGCTCCTACTGCCATTATTAAATCTCTTTCGCATACAAATCCTAAAGTACCCATTCTAAATATTTTGTTTTCTAATGTTCCCTGTCCATTAGCTACAATAATATCATAATCATCTTTCAAAGTTTTTCTTATATCTGGAACAGTTATTCCTTCCGGAGGAAGTATTGAAGTGATAGCATAGCTTGCATTATTGTCATCTTCTACAAAAAGTTTTAATCCTATAGTTTTTATGGCAGCTCTTAAAGCAAGAGAAAGTTTTTTATGTCTTTTATTAACATTCTCAATTCCCTCTTCTTTAATCATTTTCAAAGATGTATGAAGTGAAGTGATGAGGCTTACTGCAGGAGTAAAAGGAGTAGTGTCTTTAGCTAAAGATTTTTTATGCTCTTTCCAATTAAAGTAAAAACTAGGATATTTACATTTTTCATGCATTTTGAAAGCATCTTCGCTTGCAGTTAAAAATGAAAGCCCCGGAGCTATCATAAATCCTTTTTGAGAGCCTGATAATGCAACATCAATATTCCATTCATCAGTTTTAAACTCCATAGCACATAAACTTGTTATTCCATCAACAACAGATAATGCCCCATGTTTTTTTATTATAGAACATAATGTTTTTACATCATTAGCAGCACCTGTTGAAGTTTCGCTGTGTGTGAGTGTTACTATTTTTATATCTTTGTTTTTATTTAAAGCTTCTTCAAGCATTTGAGGTTTTATTACTTCGCCGAGAGGTACTTCTACTTTTATAACTTCAGCCCCTCTGCTTTCTGCAATTTTTGCCCATCTTGCACCAAAATTACCAATTATTAAGCACAATACCTTATCGCCCTCATTAACAATGTTTTCTAATGCTGCACACATTGCTCCTGTGCCGCTTGCTGTAAATAAAAATACATCATTCTTAGTTTGAAACACATATTTTAAATCTTCATAAACTTCTTTTAATATATTTGAAAATTCTTTGCTTCTATGTGCCATAGGGTGTTTTGCCATTTCTATCAAAGCAGATTCTGGTACAGGTGTAGGTCCAGGTATCATTAAAAAAGTTTTATCTCTCATCGCGTAATCTCCTAAAAAATACTATTTAAATATATTTAGATATTATATTACTTTATACATATTTTACAATACTGTATTTAGTAATATTTTAAATAATTTTTTATATATTTATTATTTTTTTACATTATAAAATCAATATTTTAATTTAAATCCGATGTGCAATTTGGACATTTTACAGCTTTAATATTTATATTAGAATAACAGTACGGGCATACTTTGATTTCTTTTTTATCCTCTTTTTTTTCTTTCGGCATTTTTTCTTGTATTTTATTTACTGCTTTTATTATTATAAATATAGAAATAGCTGTAATTATAAAACTTATTATAGCATTAAAAAATATACCAACACTTATAACAACAGCCCCAGCATTTTTTGCCATTTCTAATGAAGTATATGGTCCTTGATTTTCTATTCCTTTTTTTATCACTATAAATATATTAGAAAAATCTATTCCGCTAAGCATTAAACCTATTGGAGGCATTAAAATATCTTCCACAAATGAGTTTACTATTTTACTAAAAGCAGAACCTATAATAATACCAATAGACATATCTATTACACTTCCACGCATTATGAAGTTTTTAAACTCTTTGAGCATAATTATACCCCTTAATTTTACTGTTACATAATTATATAATATATTTAAAATTATTGTATTAGTTATTATACATTTATTTTTAGAAGTATTATTTATAGTATTAAAAATCTACAGGGTTATATTTTTTATGTATATAAATAATACATATATTAAAATAGTTATTTGCAGTCTTTATAAAAATGCATAGTAAATGTATAAAAAATATACAATAAATTGAATGATATTTGGCATAATTCTTGCATAATATATAGTGTAGCAAAAATAAAAAATGCTGCTTACTATTAATAAAAAAAGGAGATTTGGTTATGTCAAGAATATTTTTACCTGCTTTACATTCTATATTAGATGATTTTGATACTTTTTATAATGAAGAAAATAGTGTTTCTAAATATAGCGATTATAAGTTAGAGGAGAATGATAATAGCTATACTATAGAAATGGATATGCCGGGTGTAAGAAAAGAGGATTTGGATATTGGTATAAAAGAGAATATGCTTTCAATATATGCTGAGAGAAAGAAAGTAATGAAAAGTGATGATGGCGATAAAGAAGAGATTGTTTCGAAATATGAACAAAGTTTTAATATCAGTGTGAAAGGAATAGATATTGAAAACATTTCTGCTAATTTTGAGAATGGAGTTTTAACTCTTACTCTTCCAAAAAAAGAAGAAGTTAAGTATGAGAAAAAAATAGAGATAGCTTAAAAAATAAAGGAGATTAGTATTATGTCAAGAATGTTTTTCCCAATGTTTAATAATAGATGTCATAGAGGAGATAGTTGTATGAGAGATTATTCTTTGTATCAAAGAAATTATAAAATATATGAAGATGAGAAAGGCTATACAATAGAGATGGATATGCCAGGAGTAAAAAAATCAGATTTAGAGATAGGAGTAAAAGAGAATATACTTTCAATATATGCTGAGAGAAAGAAAGTTATAAAAAGTGAAGAAGGTGATAAAGAAGAAATTGTTTCAAAATATGAGCAGAGCTTTAATATCAGCGATAAATCGATAGATGTTGATAATATATCTGCTAATTTTGAAAATGGCGTATTGATTCTTACTCTTCCAAAGAAAGAAGAAGTTAAGTATGAGAAAAAAATAGAAATAGCTTAAAAAATATATTGCCTTATGAATGCATGCATTTAAGATGCATGCATTTTTTATTTTAAAATTTAGTTACATAAATAATATTTTAGATAATTTATTGTTTTAGCATAATCTAAACAATTATATTTTATTTTTGGGGCTGACCCAGATAACTAAAATTTATTAAATTTTAGTTATGAAACACAGTAAATTAAGTAAAGAAAA
>CAKVCJ010000109.1 GCA_934725655.1 uncultured Brachyspira sp. | reverse complement strand
CCCGCGACCTCCTGCGTGACAGGCAGGCGCTCTAACCAAACTGAGCTACAACTCCAAAAAACTTTTTAAGTTTAATCATTATACTACAAATATATTTTTTGTCAAGTGCAAAAATACTTTTTTAAAAATAATTTATAGCATAAAAAATATTAATATTATTAACAATAAAAGCAATAAAAAATAAATAATTGAGATTCTTTGATTTTTTATATTTTTAACTATATAATAAATAAAAATACACTTTTATGAGGAGTTTATTAATGACTAAAGTTGTTTTAATACGTCATGGGGAAAGTGTTTGGAATAAAGAGAACCTTTTTACTGGTTGGGCTGATGTTACTTTATCAGAAAAAGGTATTGAAGAAGCTAAAGCTGGCGGAGTAGAACTTAAAAAAGCTGGTTTTACTTTTGATAAAGCTTATACTTCAACACTCACTCGTGCAATCAAAACTTTAAACTTAGTATTGGAAGAAATGGGACTTTTATGGATACCTGTAGAAAAATGCTGGCAATTGAATGAAAGACATTATGGTGCTTTGCAGGGATTAAATAAATCTCAAACTGCTGAAAAATATGGTGAGGACCAAGTGAAAATATGGAGAAGAAGCTATGATACTCCGCCTCCTGCTTTAGAGAAATCTGATGAAAGATATCCAGGAAATGACCCTCGCTACAAAAACTTATCTGAAAAAGAATTACCTCTTACAGAATGCTTAAAAGACACTGTTGCAAGAGTTGTTCCTTTCTGGGAAAACGTTATACTTCCAGATATTAAAGCCGGCAAAAAAATCATCATCGCTGCTCACGGTAATAGTTTAAGAGCATTAGTTAAATATTTAGACAATATTTCTGATGCGGACATTACAGAACTTAATATACCTACTGGAATGCCTTTAGTTTATGAGCTTGATGATAATTTCAAAGCTGTTAATAAACAATATTTAGGCGACCCTGAAGCTGTTAAAAAAGCTATGGAAGCCGTAGCTAATCAAGGCAAAAAAAAATAATATTAATTAAATAAAAGGAAGTCTTAAAATTGGGCTTCCTTTTTTAATAAATAAAAAATACATTTCTATTAAAAAAATCATATATTTAAAGCAAAATATTTAATAAACATACAAATAATTGATTTAATGCATTATTGATTTTTTAATGCATAACATATAATATAAAATTATAAAAATTGATAATAAATAATAATAAGGAAAATTGATGAAATACCCTGAATTTTTTACCCCGTTTGTATTTCCAGAGGATATACCCATACTTGGTGCTATTAGATGGTATGGACTTATGTATATAGTGGGAATTGGAGTTTCTTGTTTAATACTTAATCATTTAGAAAAAAAAGGTTGGATAAAATTTAACAATTCAAAAGACGGCGGTGCTTATGATATGGTTTTTTATGCCGCTGTGGGTGCTATAGTAGGAGCGAGAGTTGGATATTTTTTACTTTACTCACCTTCTTCTTTTTTGAAGCCTTGGGAGATATTAGGATTTAATCTTGATAATGGAATAACTTTTTTAGGTTTTGCGGGAATGTCTTTTCACGGCGGACTTATAGGAATGATTATTGGAGGATATATATTCAGCAGAAAATATAAATACGAATTTTTAACTATAGCAGACCATGCAACGCTTCCTTCAAGTTTCGCTTTATTTTTTGGAAGAATAGGCAACTTTATGAATGCAGAGCTCTACGGCAGAGTTACTGACTCGCCTCTTGGAATGATATTTCCAAATTATGATGCCGTTGGCGGATACGAAAATTGGAAGGCTATGATACCTGCAATTAGACCATATACAGAATTAAGATACCCTTCGCAGCTATATGAAGCATTTCTTGAAGGATTAGTTCTTGCTTTGGTGTCTTATATAATATTGGCATTAAGTCAAAAAAATAAGAATATAAGAAAAGGCACGAGATTATTTGTGTGGATATTTTTATACGGACTTTTTAGGGCTGTAATAGAGCAGTTTTTTAGAGATGTTACAGAGTGGACTATTGGACCTATCACATCTGGAGCTATATATTCTATTATAATGATGATAGTATCTTTAATAATGCTTATATATATTTACACAAAAAAACCAGATGATAAAAAAATATCAAAACAACAAAATAAAAAATAAAGGGTTATTATGTCATTTTCTTTTGAAGTATTAAAAAACTCTAATCAAACGAATGCGAGACTTGGTAAAATAGAAGTTAATGGTGTTGTAATAGATACGCCTGTTTTTATGCCTGTAGGAACTAAGGCTACAGTAAAAGCATTAACACCTGCTATGATAGAAGAAACAGAAAGCAAAATAATACTTGCTAATACTTATCATTTAGTTTTAAGGCCTGGTTTAGAAGTGATAAAAAAATTCGGCGGTGTAAAAAAGTTTATGAATTGGAAAGGAGCAATGCTTACAGATTCCGGCGGTTTTCAGGTATTTTCGCTTGCTCAATTAAGAAAAATCAATGATGAAGGCGTTGAGTTTAGGTCGCATATAGACGGCACAAAATATTTCTTTACACCAAAAAGCGTAATGGAGGCAGAGCATATTATAGGGGCTGATTTTATAATGAGTTTTGATGAATGCTGTAAGGCTGATGCTGATTATAATTATGCTAAAGAGGCTATGCTAAGAACTCATAAATGGGCTAAAGAATGTAAAGAATATCATGACAGCACTCCAAATAGCGAATATCAATACTTAGGCGGCATAATACAGGGCGGAATGTTTGATGATTTAAGAAAAGAAAGTGCGGAAACTTTGGTTAATATGGATTTTCCTTTTTATTCTATAGGGGGGCTTTCTGTTGGGGAGACTCCTGAAAAAATGCATGAAGTTCTTTCTAAAGTGATGCTCTATACAAACAAGCAAAAACCTCGTTATTTGATGGGGGTAAGCGAGCCTCGTGATATACTTAATGCTGTGATGGAAGGAATTGATATGTTTGATTGTGTAATGCCTACAAGAAATGCAAGAAATGGAGAGGCTTTTACTATGAATGGGGTTGTGAGGATTAGAAACTCAAAATATAGAACTGACGACACCATATTAGAAGAAGGATGCGACTGCTATACTTGTAAAAATTTCTCTAAGGCTTATCTTAATCATCTTGACAAATCGCATGAAATACTCTTTTCTATACTTATGACTATACACAATATAAGATTTATGCAGAGATTTATGAAAGATTTAAGAAATAGTATAGAAAATGATAATTTTAGCGAATATAGAAATATTATGATGAAAAGATTTTACAATAATGAACAATAATGATTTTTAAAAGGAGGAGGAAATAAGAATTATTGTATTAAAACATTACTAATAATTTTTATTGTTATATATTATGGCAAAAGATTATAGCGAACATATAGAAAAATATAATGAAATACTAAATAACAACCCTAATGATATAAACGCCCTCACTTCTTTAGCAAGAATATATATAAAAGAAAATAAATTAAATGAAGCTGAAAAATATTATAACAAAATATTAGAAAACAACTCTGATAATACTGAAGCTTTGTATATTATAGGTTTTATTAATATGCAAAAAAATAATTATAAAAAAGCAACAGATAATTTTATTAAATTAATAGAGCTTGGTATAGATAATTCCTTTATATATGAATATTTATCTATAATGGATAAAAATAACAGAGAAACATTTTTAAATAAAGCAATAGAAAAACATAATCAAAATAAATTAAAGAAAAAAGATTATGAAAGGCTTTCATATATGGCTTATCAAAGCTATAAATGGAGAATGTATGATTTTTCTTTGCATTATGCTGAGCTTGCTTATTCAATAAAACAAACCAATGATATTATAAATCTTCTTGGATGCATTTGTTTTTATAAAGAAGAATATGATAAAGCACTTTCCTATTTTCATGAACTTAATTTTAATTATAATAAAACAAATATATACGCATTATGCAATATAGCTTCTTGTTACAGAAAAAAAAATAGTAATAATATGGCTATAAAATATTTAAATAAAGCAAAAGAATTGGATGACAATAATAAATTGATATATTTTAACATAGGAACTATATACGATAAACTTGGAAATAGAAAATCAGCCTTAGAAAACTTTAATAAAGCTATAGAAATTGATTCAAATTATGCCGAAGCAATAGATGCAAAGAATTTAATATCTAATATTATATAATTTTTAATAAAAAATATAAAAATATATATAATAGCTATTGACATTTTTGTAAATAGTATTACAATTAAAAGTAACAAATCAAATTAGGAGATAAAAATGAATAAGATGTATTTTTCTGCATTTCAATTATCAAACACCTCTTCTCCTAAATTTCATCACCATCATCAATAATAATCATTTCTTTTATAAACAACTTTAAATTTTAAAAACATTATTTTTTTTATTACGTTTATATAGATTAATTTTAAAAAAACAATTATTTAACTTAGGAGGAAAAAACTATGAAACGTATATTAATTTTATTTTCTATGATTATTTTTGCTATATCTTGTTCAAAAACAGAAACGCAAAACACACAAGCAGACAACTCTCTACAAAAAGTAAAAGAGAGCGGTAAATTGGTATTAGGTTTAGACGATACTTTTGCCCCTATGGGTTTTAGAGATGAGGCTGGAAATGTAGTTGGTTTTGATATAGATTTAGCTCAGGAAGTTGCTAATCGTTTGGGAGTGAAATTAGAGGTTAAACCTATAGATTGGTCAAGCTCTATATTAAGCCTAAACAAGGGAGATGTTGATGTTTTATGGAATGGCTTTACAATTAATGAGTCTAGAAAAGAGCAAGTTAATTTCTCTAAGCCATATCTTAATAACAGACTTATAATAGTAAAATCTTCTGATAGAAAAGATATTAACAGCAAAGAAGATTTGAAAGGAAAAGTTTTGGGAGTACAGGTTGGAAGCAATCAGGAGGCATTGGAAGCTGACCCTATAAGCAAAGAAGCTAAAGAGGTTAGACCTTATGATGTTAATGTTAATGCTTTTTTAGATTTACAAGCTAAGAGGATAGATGTTGTTGTAATAGATGAAGTGGCAGCACGTTATTATATAGCTGAAGAGAATGTTAATTTTGAGGTTGTAGAAAACAGCCCATTAACTGAAGAGCTTTATGGTATAGGATTTAGAAAAAATGATGTAGAATTATTAAATGCTGTTGATAAAGCTTTAGATGATATGAGAGCTGATGGAAAGGCTGCAGAGATTTCTACTAAATGGTTTGGTAAAAATATTATTGTAGAATAAAAAATTAATAATGGGGGCTTAAAAGCAATATAAAAAGCCTCCATTAAAAAAGTAAAAAAATAAATAATTCAAAAAATAGGAGATTAAAAATGAATAACATCAAATGTTTTTTTAAAGTTCAATTTTTTACACAATATTCTCCTAAACATCATCATCATTAATAATTTCTTTTTATAAACATCAATTTTAAAACAACATTATATTTATTAACTTAAGAAAAAATTTATTTAAAAATTATAATTTAAAAAATTAAAATAACAGGAGAAGACTATGAAACGTATAATAACTTTATTCTTTATATTTATTTTTGCTATATCTTGCTCAAAAACTCAAACACAGAATGCTGCTCAAACTTCAGCAGATAATTCTTTACAAAAAGTAAAAGAAAGCGGAAAGCTTGTATTAGGTTTAGATGACACTTTTGCCCCTATGGGTTTTAGAGATGAGGAAGGAAATATAGTTGGCTTTGATATAGATTTAGCTAAAGAGGTTGCAAACCGTCTCGGGGTGGAATTAGAGGCCAAGCCTATAGATTGGTCTAGTGCTGTATTGAGCTTAAAGAAAGGAGATGTTGATGTGGTATGGAATGGATTTGCTATCAGCGAAAGCAGAAAACAGCAGGTAAACTTTACTAAACCATATCTCAATAATAGGCTTATGATAGTGAAAAATGCAGACAGAGCTGATATTAAAACTAAAGAAGATTTAAAAGGAAAAATATTAGGCGTACAAACAGGAAGCAGCAATTATGAATCATTGGAAGCCGACCCTATAAGCAAAGAAGCCAAAGAGATAAGGCAATATGATTTTAATGTTAATGCTTTTTTAGATTTAGAAGCTAAAAGAATAGATGCTGTAATAGTAGACGAAATAGTAGCTCGTTATTATATATCTAAAGAGAATGCTGATTTTGAACTTTTAGAAGAATATCCTATTACATATAAATCTTTTGGGGTTGGAATTAGAAAAACAGATGCAGAATTATTAAATGCTATTGATAAAGCTTTAGATGATATGAGAGCAGATGGTAAAGCTGCTGAAATATCTACTAAATGGTTTGGCAAAGATGTATTTGTAAGAGGATGATTTTTAAAAAGAGAACAGAGGCATAAATCCTCTGTTCTCAAAAATTTAATTTACACAAAAAACAATATATATAAATACCATATTAATGGAAAAAAGTCAGTAATATTCCAACAGTTATAGCACCAGAAATTATACCAGAAATATTAACAGCCATAGCATGAAGAAGCAAGCAGTTAGAAGAGCTATTTTCCT
>CAKVCJ010000108.1 GCA_934725655.1 uncultured Brachyspira sp. | reverse complement strand
AAAGGTAAGAAACTTAAAAGAAATACAAAGACAAATAGATTTAAAAAGAAAAAAATAATTATTCTTTTATACTGCCCTATAAATCAATAATAAGTTTTTTGGTATATATAATAACTCTATATTACTCTTGTATCATATTATAAATAAAGGAAATATAGTTATGCTTGAATTTGAACCTATAAGCTTAAATAAACAAAAATTATATAATAAATATTTTTCTATCACCCCAGAACAATCTGCAGATTATACTTTTATGAATCTCTTCGGGCTTAAAGATATATATATGCTTGAATGGGCTTTTACAGAAAAATTGGTATGGATTAGGCAGCGTTCGCCTTATACAATATATTGGGCTCCTGTTGGAGATTGGTTTAATACTAATTTCTGTAATGATATGAGTCCTTGTGAAATATCAAAAGAATCCATAATTAGAATACCTAAAGAATTAGCATTATTCTGGGAAAAAAATACAAAAATAACTGTAAAAGAAGTGAGAGATGAATGGGAATATTTATACGACATTGATGAATTAATTAATTTAAGCGGTAAAAAATTTCATAATAAAAAGAATTTATATAATCAATTTATAAAAAATGATTTTGAATATAAAAATATAGATATAGAAAATGAAGAGATGATTAAAGATATATTTGAGTTTGAAAAGAAGTGGGAAATAAATGAGATGGAAAATAATAATAATAATAACAACGAAGATATAAAAACAGAATGCGAAGCTTTTGATAAAAATAAACTATTAACACATGAAGTTCGTGCTGAGGCAGATATTATGATGATAAATAGTCTTATAAACAATTGGAGAGAAATTGACGGCATTACTGGAGGAGTTATATATATAAATAAAAAAATTGCCGCATATACAATAGCAGATTTTACTATGAGAGATACTATAGTGGTGCATTCTGAGAGAGGAGACAGAGATTATAAAGGAAGCTATCAGGCTATAAATAAACTATTTTTAGAAAACAATAAAAGAGAAGGATATAAGTTTGTAAATAGAGAGCAAGATGTTGGGGATTTGGGGCTTAGAAAGGCTAAATTATCTTATAACCCTATTAAGTTTGTAGAGAAATATTCTGGATTTTGTACTGGAAAATAATAAAATAAATAAACAAGCCCTATAGATTTTTTAATCTATAGGGCTTTTATATATATAAATCAAACACATACTTTGTCTAAATAAAGTTCTTTAGCTTTAGAGTAAAACTCTGAGGCTTTGTCGTAATTACCATTAATAAATTCAATGTTGCCTAAATGGAAATAATCGCTTGATTTTGGAGAATGTTTTATATTGTCTAAATATTCTTTTTTGCTTTTTTCTATATTAGGATAATTATCTTCTAATTTTCTATTTCTTAAATTTTTTAATGCAATAGTTTCAGGACTGTCAGCAGGATACATCTCTAAAGCCTGCAAATACATATTTTCAGCACTCTTATAATCTTTTAGCTCATGCAAACAAACTCCATAATAATGATAATCATTATAATCAGCTAAATTATTATCAACTAAAACCTCATAAAATTTCATAGCCTCTTTATATTTTTTATTAGCAAAGAAATAATTAGCTAAAAATACCAAAGCTATTCTATCCCTATTGTCTATCTTTAATATATATTTAGCAGTATCTACTCCCTTATCCTCTTCTTTTAAAATATTACATAAAGATAAAAACTCATAATAAGGTACAAGATCATTTCCATTATATAAAGCAACTCCCTTCTTATAATGTTCAAAAGCCTCTTGCAATTTGCATTCTTTCTTGGAAATAGAGCCTAATATAAAATAAGCCTCAGCTGCCATCCAATATTCTAAAAAAGTATTTAAAAAAACTTTAGCATGTTCATAATCACCATTATTAAATAAAGTAATAGCTATCTTTAAATAAGATTTCATATCTTCACCATTACTCAATCTAATACTTCTTTTCAATGCCTCAACTGCTTCAGTATTAATTCCTTTCTTCAATAATTCTTCGGCAAGATTACTCAACTTTATAGCTTTAGTATTGATAGACACAGTATTTCTCCTTAAATTAATATATTAGTGAAAAGGTCTAGCATAAACTTCACTAGAAAATTCACTTTCTATATCTCCTCCTTCACCACCTATAGTTGTTACCCTAAAGTAGTAAAGCTTTCCATATTCTAAATTATTAATAACATACTCAGTTTGATTGCCATCAACTATAATAGGATTATAATCATTATATATTCCAGATTTAGTGCCGTAATATATCTTATATCCGCTTACATTCTCATGACTTCCTTCCCAATTTAAAACAATAGAATTATTAGCAACAATAGCCTTTAAATTAGTAGGTGCTTGAGGAGTTCTGCCCTCATGATAAACTATCTCAACTCTATTTAATGAAGGACTATATTCCATAGATGAATCGCTTTCTAATAAGGCCTTAACTTGAATATATTTAATCTTAGGACTAATTATAATATTATTAGTTGAATCTAAAAGTGTCCATTCTATATTGCTGTCTTCTTCAGAAAAATATTCATTAGAAGTTCTATAATAAACATATACCCCAGTGGCATTACTAGTCTTTGCTATATAATTTATCTCATCTATAAAAATATTATCGCTGTTAAACTGCATTACTTTGCTTAATACTTCCCCGCTTGGTAAATATTTTTCTAAGTTAAAATCTCTTTTATAATCAGGACTAAAATAAAATCCGTACATACCGCCTATAAAACCTTGTCCTAAATATATAGGTGCTATGCTAATATTACTTATATCTAATACATATGGAGAGCCCATTCTGTCGCCTGTACTAGTTAAATAAATAACTTGGTCTTCAAGTCCGTCTATATATTTCACTAATTTTCCTGTTTTAGAATCAAAACTAATGCTATGATGTCTCCATTCATTTTCTTTTAAATATTCCCCTTCAGATAAAGTAACATTAGTATATTTACCCTTATACATAAATAAATTATTAAACTGCCAAACTAAACGCCCATCTATTATATTAGCCCTAATGCCTGCATATTTTGTAGTATCGCCATCCTGATATATAGATGTCTTCGATAAAACTTGAGAGTTCATTCTTATCTTATAGGGATTTAAATAGAACTCTATTGTAAAACTATTTACCAATAAATTGTCAAAAAATGAATAGCCTTTATTTTCTATCTTAATGAAAGATTTTATATTTGGAAATAAAACTCCAACACCTGCATTTGCTCCTCCCATAAACTTTATATCTTTACTATAAGTTATTCCAGAGTAATTTACTTTATTCATTATATCTTTTGAAAATAAGCTTGATATATCTTTTCTATTATAAGATAAACTTCCTCTATTATTCAAACTAAAACTATTAGTGATATTATTAAGTGTAGTAGAATATATATTGTTTGTGTCGGCAAATATATTATAAATGCTTTGAGCAGCATTAATATTTAAACTTAATGTAAAAGCCATCAAAATAGCTATATATCGCATATTTAAACCCATATTAAAATATTACTATATAACTATTCGGATATAATTAATTTTACATTATTAAAAAAATATATAATAACAAATATAGAATTGATATTTTGATAACAATTAATATCAACTTTATAACTTTTATGTTTTTTATTTTACTAAGAATTTAAAAAAATAACTTAAATATCCAACACAGTCAAATGACTATCATCACTATCAAAATAATCGCACATATAAATCTTATGATTATTTTTCTCTAAAACAGTATCTACTTTTACTCTATTATGCCCAACAACCTGATTATAATCAAAACACCCATCTTCTTTTAAATCTCCAATATCTGCCCACAATATTCCAGCAAATTTATTTATCCCCCCTCTTCTATAAGAGGCTATATTGCAATCTTCTTTGCAATTTGAATAAACCATATTAATGTTTTCTGTTATATCACTAAAATCATTAATAATATTATATTTTTTCTTTATATAGTTAATCCACCCATTCGTAATTCCAGCATGAGTAAATACATAATCTTTTAATACATAAACTACATTAAATATATCTTTATTATCATTAAAAATTTTATTAAGTTCACAAGCATAGCTTTTTCTATACCTGCTTGCTGTAGGATATCCAACTATATACTGAAAGTCATGATTTCCTATAAGAAGCTCAACTTTAGAATTATTATTTCTTTTAAACTTTATAATATCTTTTAAATTATCAGCTATCTCTTTATCTGCAAAAGTAACCCAACTATCATCGCTGTAATCACCTAAAAAAACTATCTTATCAACATTATTTATCTTATCTTTTAATAAATGCTTCCAGCAAGGCTTGCCATGTAAATCACCAATAACGGCAACTTTCATATTATACCTCCCAAAAGTTAATAATATTTAAAGTATAATTACATAATAATGAAAAATCAAGTGCCTTTTTTCTCTATAATATTACATATAAAATAAAACAACTTTCAAACAATAAAATATATAATTTATTGACATCATATCATAAAAGATTTATAATCACACTCTATTAGGAATAGAAATGTGTAAAACAAATGCCTACAAAAATATAATAAAAAATTTTAATATTATAATAGCTATTAGTTTTATTTTAATAATATCTATTATTTATATAGTACCATTTATTACAATAGATATATATAAAGCTACAGACAATTTATCAAATTTTGAAATATTTTTTAATAATGAATTTATATTTCTATTAAAAATATTATTTTCTTTTTTAATCCCGCTCAGTTTTTTTATATTTACTTTTTTATTCTCACTCAATCCAGTATCGCCAAAATCTCTAATTATAACAGCAATTATAATATTTATAATATCAATTTATTTGTATAACTTACCATATGAATTATTAATAAAAATGAGTATATCAAAAGAATATATAAAATTATTAATTCATATATTCTCTGCCAATATGCTCATTATTTTTTCACTATCTCTTTCATACATTAAATATGATATAAAAAATATTTCTAATCTATACAACTTCTATACTATGATAGCTGAAATTATTATATGGGCTTTTTTGTTATATTTTGTATTATTTATTGTTTTTATATCAATATTTGTTTTAATGAAATTTAATAATAAATTAGATATAAAAAAACTTACTATATTTTTAATAAGAGACAACATGCTTAACTTAAAAATATTTTATAGTATATTTATAATACTAAGCTCTTCTATATTATACTTCGCTTATTTTCTATATAATAAAATGCAAAACACAAAACTATCAATAACAGTATCAAGAACTATAAGTATATTTATATCAATTACTTCTCTGTCATTAATAATACTCAGCTTAAAAAATAATATATTATCATCTCATAAATTATTTCTTTATTTATATATTTTATTTTTAATTTTATTTATCAAAATAATTTTCTTATTTAGAGCAGATAAAAAATTAGATAAATATGAATATATTTCTTATATTATATCAAATATATTTATTATTATATTTTCTTTATTTCTTATTATAAATAATAATAATAATAATAATATAATTTTTGTTAGTGCGATAATACTGTCTAATGCAATATACAACATCATTTTATATATAATAAAAAAAAGAGAGTTTATTTTTTATTATAATTTTGTCTATATAATTTTATTTACTATTTTGTTATTTACTTGACTTTTTAAATAGTTATATTAAACTATTTAATTGGGAGAGAAAAATGAAAAAAATCTTTTTATTTGTATTATTAATTAGTTCATTATTCTACTATAATCTTAGTGCTATAGGTGTAAGTTTAGGTTTTGTAGGTCAGTTTGCAATGAGCGGTGCTGTTGCCGACTCATCTTCAATTCTTCCTTCAAGTTTTAGAGACTTTGATATGGGATATTCTCTTTTAGTTGGAATAAAAAATAATATAACTGACAATACAGGCATATCAATACTTGCAGATATTGGATATTATCATGACTCTTATGCTTTAAAATATGATATAAATGGAAACAGAGCAACTGAAAATTATCAATTTGATAGTTTTATGATAGGGGGACTATTTAGATTTAATTTCTTTTTCATGTCTTTATCAGGCGGAGGCGGAGTAAAAATACCTATCAGCGGTTCTTATCGTATAGAAAATGATTATAGTAATCCTTTTTCATATAATGGAAAATATTATCTTGATAGAGGCGACATAACGGATATTTTTGAAAACGCTTTAATACCATATATTAAATTTTCTTTAGATTTTCATATATTAAATTATCTTCTTTTAGGAGTATATGTTAATTATGATTTTGCTTTGCAGTTTAATAATAATGATTATTTTAAAGATATGAGAATTGCAAATAAATCTATAAGTTCATTAGATATAGGGTTACAATTTGGATATTTTTTGGATTTCTTTAAAGACAGATAGGTTATAATAAATGAATGAATTAAATAATTTTTTAGATATTAGTGAAGAGGTAAAAACTGCTTTAAGTGAAAAAAAATCTGTTGTTGCATTAGAAAGCACAATAATATCACATGGTATGCCTTATCCTGAAAATATAGAAAGTGCTTTAAATTGCGAAAAAATAATTAGAGAAA